>PFFZ01000091.1 GCA_002781805.1 Nitrosopumilales archaeon CG15_BIG_FIL_POST_REV_8_21_14_020_37_12 | reverse complement strand
CCAAAATATGCATATTGTTTGCTTAGCTAATGGAACATAGTAAAATCAGTCAAGTAAGATATTCTAATTCTATGAAATTAGAATATTAATTAGCTTGACCTACACACAATTAACCTGCAGAAATTTGGTAAAACGGATAATAAGCTAACAATGTTATTCGTAATGATTATGCTTAAGAATTCAATGATTTCTGGACCAAAGTGTCCAGCATGCGGAGATAAAAAAATGGTCACAGATGAAAATACTGGAGAATTGTTTTGTGGAAAGTGTGGATTTGTAGTAACAGACAAAATTGCAGACACGGGTGCTGAATGGAGATCGTTTGCCAGCGATGACACAAACAGGACTAGAGTTGGTGCAGGAACATCGCTAACAATGCATGATATGGGATTATCAACAATAATAGGACCTGCAAACAAAGATTCCACTGGAAAACCATTATCTGCAAGTGTAAAAAGTTCAATCGAAAGACTAAGAACATGGGACAGCAGAACACAAGCACATTCATCGGCAGACAGAAATCTTAGACAAGCACTCAATGAAATGGATAAGTTAAAAGACAAATTAGCACTAACAGATGCAGTTGTAGAAAAAGCTGCATATATTTATCGAAAAGCAATGGAGAAGAAACTTGTGAGAGGCCGTTCAATCCAGGGATTGGTAGCAGCGTGCCTTTATGCAGCATGTAGAAATACAGAAACACCAAGAACTTTAGATGACATTGCAAAGGGAATCAACATAAGAAGAAAGGATGTTGCACGATGTTATAGATTAATTTTCAGAGAGTTGGAATTAAAGATGCCAGTCGTAGATCCAATCAAAGGAGTTTCAAGAATTGCAAGTATTGCAGATTTGAGTGAGAAGAGTAAGAGGAAGGCAATATCAATTTTAGATCAAGCAAAGAAAATAGGAATGGTTGCAGGAAAAGACCCCATGGGAATAGCAGCTGCTGCATTATACCTAGCTTGCATTAGCACCGGAGAAGTCAAATCTCAAAAAGACATATCAATTGCATCAGGAGTTACAGAAGTAACTATCAGAAACAGATGTGCAGGTCTAAGAAAAATGCTCCAAAGTTAATGAAAAATATGCCAAACAACAAGAGCACCGGATCAGGTCATACAGCTTGAATACACACTGCTGAACACACAAAAATCATTAACACAACAAACATTCATCTGTGAAAACAGAGGTCGGTTACAAACCAAACATGCAATGACAAAATCCAGTAGGCATACAGAAATGGACAAAAATCAAATGCCAAATTTTTTGAGTCTTTTGTATTCTAATTTATCCCAAGGATAAATGATGTATTCATTTCCAATTGTTTTTTTAGCAAAAATAAGTTGTCGAGGATATTTTTTTCCACGTCTAGCAAATAAAGTAGCAAAAACAAGTTTTGATGGATCATCTATTTTTAGAATAATTTTTTTAAAAGTATCATCAGAATCAAAAATATCATCTACAAAAAGAGAGTCAAGAGGAATTCTGGGTTTATCAACAAAAATTGTATCAATGCCCAAATGATCTGCAAGTAATCGTGCAGGAACTAATCCACCACGACTAATAGTAGAGATGCTTGAAAAAGATCTATCAACAGCCGAGATTTTTTTAGATAGAGTTTTGATCAAGAGTTCGATTTCAGACCAGCTAATCTTTTGAGATGATAAAGTTGCCACGCCACTCTTAGACGGCTAAGATCACCAAAATATACTATTTGTCTAAATTAACAAGCGAACTATTTATTGCGATCTGTATATTTAGTAGGTTGTGAACCCTCAGTCCCCAAAAGAAATAACAGATTACTACAAACATCTATCGCTATTTTGGACAGACTTGATTCACCTCATGGCAAGCAAGCCCCAAGCACTTACATCTACTGGACCAATGAGAGCATTTGCTACAAGTTCAAAAAAAATTGCTACCGAATTAATTGAGATTAATGAAAAACTAATGGAATTTAACAAATTTTACACTGAGTACTACAAACAGCTTTCTGATACGTGGAGCGTTGCACAAAAAAAGGTCAATCAAAAGGTACCAGATGTTCCTCACGACGTAGAACAATTTGAGGCATTTAAGAGAATTTGGATTGATATTTTCGATAATGATTTTACAGAATTATTTGATTCTGAAAAATTTGGTGAAAATTATGGAAAACTTGTGTCAAAAGAGCTAGAACTTACAAAACATTGGACAAACATATCAAACGTAATCTTGCAATCGGCAAATTTACCAAGCAAAGAAGAGATTGATGAAGTATACAAAGAATTACACGCACTCAAAAAAAGAGTAACAAAATTGGAAATAGAATTAAAGAGGAAAAAGGAAGATAAGAGATGAGATCAGAGGCAAGAATAGATCCTAAACTAGTAGAAGAAATTCTAAAATTTACAAGAAATGTAGTGGATGCACCAAAATTAGTCGCAGCCCCTGATGAGATTAATCTAGAAGTCACACCGCACGAAATTGCGCAGGTAATTGACAAGACAAGATTGTTGCATTACAAACCACTGACAGATAAACAGCATAAAACACCGTTATTGATTTCGTATGCTTTGATAAACAGATACCATATTTTAGATATACACCCAGAAAAAAGTTGGGTTAGAAATCTGTTAGAGCAAGGATTTGATGTGTATATGTTAGATTGGGGAAGTCCAACAAGTATGGACAAATATCTCGATTTTGATGATTATGTGAATGGGTATCTAGATAGTTGTGTTGAATTCATAAAAGATGAGACCTCAACTGAAAAAATATCCCTCCAAGGATATTGCACAGGTGCAACAATTGCTACGGCATATACTGCTCTGCATCCAGAGAACGTAAAGAATTTCATCGCCACTGCACCAGTAATTGATGGCTGGCGAGACACAACAGTAATCAGCAACTTGGCAAAGCACATAGACGTAGAAAAAATGGTAAATACAATTGGAAACATGCCTCCAGAATTCATGTATTATTGCTTTTCAGTGCTCAAACCATTCGAGCAGGGAATTGAAAAATATGTGAATTTCTTTAAAAACATAGATAACAAGAAATTTGTAGATAATTTTTTGAGAGTGGAGAAATGGTTGGGAGACACACCACCAATTCCAGGAGAGTTATTTAAACAGTGGATCAAAGACATTTACCAAGACAATTTACTGATTCAAAACAAAATGTTTGTGGGTGGAAGTCACATTGACCTTAAGAAAATAGATATGCCTCTTTTCACGCAAGTTGCAGTAGGAGATCACCTTGTATCTCCAGAATGCAGTATGCCATTGCACTATGCAGTTGGAAGCCAAGATAAGACTTTGAGGATATATCCTACGGGTCATGTAGGAATGATAGCTAGCTCTTTATCACAGAAGAAAGTGTTGCCAGAATTAGGACAATGGTTGTCTGAAAGATCATAAAAAGAAAAAATAAAAAATAAGATTTACCGCTAGTTGTTCTTTGTGGTAAATGCAGAAATCCAAGATTGTAGAATGTTTCTGTTTAGATCAGCAAAGGATTTTGCGTTATCGTTGAAGGTTTTAATGTTTTGTTGTGTTGCATCGATTGTTGCAAGTGTTACTTGATTTTGAATTGATGCTGCCTTGACGAGTTCTTCTGTGGTATCTTGAATTACTTTTAGTGTAGCTTCAGGAATATTTGATGCAATACCTGCTTTCTTTGCATATTCTTTTTGTAATGTGATGGTTGAAGATACAATGTTTTCATATGCTTGTAAGAATTCCTGTTGCACATTAGTAATTGCCTGATGGTATTGTGGTACTGATTGTCTGATACCGTTGAAGAATTTATCTACGTTTTGATGATATACAGAAAATAGATCTTTTGGATTTACTTGTGTCTGTTCGTTTTTACTCAATTTTTCACCTCCCTATTTTTGATTTTTTTGCTATTGGTAAAACAATGACTTGGACCAAGTCACCTTCACCCAATCCAAGAGCATTACGTTCTGCCTCAGGAATAGAGATCCTCCCATTACTCCCAATGGTTGTCTTGTAAGCTCCCCAATTCATAAAAGATGGAAGCATCTGTCCGATATTGAACATCGTATCCATACTTTTACTTTGAATAGAAGACATGTTTTGCATCATCTGAGTTTGAGTGTTTCGGGCAGTATCAGATACTTCTTTCAAAGTTTCCAATGGGTTGAATGTTTGACTATTTTGATTGTTCATCAACAAGCCAAAATTTTTCATAAATTCGGATTGGGCATGACCACTTTTTTGAATCCAATCTTTAAACATAGTTGTTGGATCATATTGGTTTTCATTACCAGCCATAGGTAATAGTAGGGAATAATAGGTATTTAAACACTACTATTTTGAAGAAATCTTTGAGATATAGAGACAAAAGTTACAGGATCCTGAACATATGGAGTATGGCCACAGCCATCCATTCTAAAAAACCTACAATCCCTAAGCGAAGACACAAACGCATCGGCATTTTGAATTGGGATCACAGGATCATCAGAACCCCATATTATCAGCGTAGGGGCAAGTATTGATTGTAGTTTTGGAGTAATTACATCAGCGTTTTTTAGACCAAGAATAGTAGACATAAACGCCAATTTTGCATTTGGTAATTGCATTCTTTCTACAAACCCATCTACAATCTTTTTGTCTACTTCTTTACCAGAACCTTCCATCATTTCAAAAACATTTTTTGCACTTTGCTCATTTGGATAAAGTGCAGCCATAATATATGCATCAAGCGCAGGAGTAGATTGCTTCATTACTCCTGCAGGGGAAACCAGTATCAACTTATCTAGGCGTTTGGGATTAGCATAAGCGTATTCTATAGTAATCTGACCCCCAAGAGACGAGCCGATAATGTGAGATCTGTCAATGCCGCATACATCAAAGAATTTTCCAAGAAAATCTGAAAAGAATTCAGGAGTATAGTCCACCAATGGTTTGTCACTATAACCAAATCCAATCAGATCTGGAACTATTACATGATAGTCTTTGGAAAATGCAGGGATAACTCTATCCCATCTATCAGCCGAAGCTCCTAATCCATGGATTAGAACGAGAGTAGGTTTGGAACTACCTGATTCCAAATATCTGATCTTGTATCCATCAACTTGAATGAAATTTTCTTGCACCATTTTAGCGTCGACTTAACAGGGTAGATAAGTATGTCTAAATATAGCGATCAGATGTTTTTATCATTTTTTCTAGATTCCAAAATCAAGCAAGATACCTACATTTTTTAAGATCAAGTAGAAATGCAGTTTGTGATAAAAAAGAAAATTAACAAGATCCTAGTTCCAATAGATGGATCAAAAAATTCATTGCGAGGGCTAGAAATGGCAATTTCCATTGCAAGGCAGTTCAGTGCAACAATTACTGGAGTTTATTCAATAAACATACCACCTCATTCAGAATTTGGAAAAGTCGGGGCTGTTGAGGCATCACATAACAAAGAAATCAGAGACATCATGGATGCATCAAAAGTTCTTGCCGCACAAAACGGGATTGTGTTTAATGAAAAACTAATGCGTGGAGACATAGGATACAACATCATAAAATTAGCACATGACAAAAAATCCAAGTTTGACTTGATCGTTATGGGTTCGCGTGGTAGAGGTGCAATCAAGGAATTGTTTCTAGGAAGCGTGTCAAACTATGTCATACATACAGCAAAAATTCCAGTATTACTAGTAAAATAATCAAGAAAGTCCGTGTTTTTGAAAATACTTTTGATGGTATTCTTCGGCCTTG
>PFFZ01000105.1 GCA_002781805.1 Nitrosopumilales archaeon CG15_BIG_FIL_POST_REV_8_21_14_020_37_12 | reverse complement strand
AACTTGAGTGTGGATGAGATGGTCAAAATCGCTGTAGAGAGAAAGGAAGGCATTGTAAACTCTACTGGGTCTTTGTCTGTGAACACTGGCAAATATACTGGCCGTTCCCCCGATGACAGGTTTATTGTATATGATGATAAAACACATGACACTGTCGATTGGGGAAAAGTCAATCACCAGTTTCCATCAGGTAAGTTTGAGAAATTACTAGAAAAAATGAAAAACTTTGTTGCAAACAAAGAACTTTACGTGTTTGATGGATTTGTTGGCGCTGACAAGGATAATCGCTTACCAATTAGAGTAATTAATGACCATGTATGGCAAAGTCTCTTTGCAAGAAATTTATTCATACGTCCTACAACTATCGAGCTTGAAAATCATGAGCCTGAATTTACAGTAATGTGCATCAACGATTTTGAGGCAATCCCTGATCAGGATGGTACTGCTTCTAATGTGTTCATTTTAATTGATTTGACTAGAAAAATCGTTTTGATTGGAGGAACACAATATGCAGGAGAAATGAAAAAATCCATGTTTGGTGTTATGAATTTTATTTTGCCAGAAAAGGGTGTATTTCCAATGCATTGTTCTGCAAATATCGGAAAGGAGGGCGATACTGCACTATTCTTTGGCTTGTCCGGTACTGGAAAAACGACATTGTCTGCAGATCCCAATCGAAATCTGATTGGTGATGATGAACATGGATGGTCTGATAACGGGACATTCAATTTTGAAGGTGGTTGTTATGCAAAATGCATCAATCTTAGTCAAGAAGCAGAGCCCGAAATTTGGAACGCCATTAGACCTGGTGCCGTTTTAGAAAATGTTGTCCTAAAGGACAATGTACCTGATTATGATGATAACACAATGACTGAAAATACCCGTGTCGCATATCCTCTCGATTTTATTCCAGGAGCCGTGATACCAAGTGTCGGTGGACATCCAAAAGTAATTGTTTTTCTTACCGCTGATGCATTGGGTGTTTTACCGCCAATCTCTAGATTGACAAAAGAAGGAGCGATGTATCACTTTATGTCAGGTTATACAAGTAAACTAGCTGGAACAGAACGTGGTATTAAAGAACCAAAATCTGTGTTTTCTGAATGTTTTGGTGCACCTTTTATGCCTAGACCTGCGTCTGTTTATGCAAAATTACTTGGAGAAAAAATCAATCAGCATAACACTGTAGTTTATTTGGTGAATACTGGATGGTCTGGTGGTCCATATGGCGTAGGAAAAAGAATCAAAATCAAGTACAGTAGGGCAATGGTGACTGCAGCTCTCACTGGTGCTTTAAACATCGTGAAATACAGGCATGATGATCTGTTTAATTTGGATATTCCAACTGACGTGCCAGATGTTCCATCAGAAATCTTAGATCCAAAATATACTTGGGTTGACAAGGATTCTTATGATCTCTCTGCAAAGAAACTAGCTCAAATGTTTGTTGAGAACTTTAAGAAATTTGATAATGTAAGCCACGAAATTGTTAACGCTGGTCCAAAGATTTCACAGTGACGTTTCTTCTCTGAATTATTATTCCTATCATTCCTATGATGATTATAGCTGCTGTAATGACTGCTGCCTGTCTGTAGGGAATGCCTAATTCAAATTGTTTTGATTCCTGTGATATTGAATTAATTTGTATTACGTTGAATGCATCATATGTTTCATCATTAACTTTTATCTTTGCTTCTATCCAATATTCTGAATTCTCATATACTTGGGTTGATGCATCTCTACTTGGAGTTGCTGATGTGACCTTTACTGTTCCATCTTTGCTGTTTGTGATAGATATTTTTGCAAAACTCCATTCTTTTGGATGATAAATTTCAAAGTTCATGACTCCATCATTTTGAACTACATTGATTGACCCTTCGGTATAATGCATCAAAAATGGAATCACATGTCTTGTGTTCTCATGGACTATGGTGATATTTCCTTCATGATCCCCATACTGTGCTCCGTTCACTTTTAGTTTGACTTGTAATTTGTCTCCCTCTACAAAATGTGAAAACTGGATAAATTGAGGCCCATTAAAAGACACTTGTAAATCTTCAATAGATCCGCCTAGTGATTTTAATTCAAAATACTCTTGAACAACTGGATTGTCGGATGCGACATTGGCTACAAAATTTGGTGGCATTATAATCAATTTCGCTTCAAATGCCTTTGAAATGTTTAATCTTCCAGATCCGGCATCTTTGAGCGAGAATGCTTGTCCATAAGAATCAGAAACGGGTTCAGCTGTAGTCAGCAACAACGACTTTATCTCATGATGATGAATTGTAGGGTATTTTTGTAGCAATAGTGCTGCAGCTCCACTTACATGCGGTGCTGCATAACTAGTTCCACTGGTGAAATTGTATGCACCATTATTCTGCGTTGTATTGATGTATGCTCCGGGAGCTACTATGTCTGGTTTTATGTAAAATGGTGAAACAGGCCCTCTTGAGCTAAAGTGTGTTACAAAATCCGGATTGTAAAACAAATGAAGACTGGCATTTTCTTTTAATGATTCTCTGATTTCTAATCCTTCTTCTCTGTCTATTGACACTACTGGTATTTTTGGTTTGTAATCTGGTTCTACAAATTCGTGGCTCAACTCACCAAGAAAAATTCCTGATTCATTATTGTATACGATCAAAGCTTTTGCTCCTGCCTCCGCAGCATTTTGCTCTTTGATTGAAAAATACATCAACTCTCCTTCTATGTCGCTTCCTCTCTCTACTATGAGAATTGAATTCTTGGCATCAATCTCTTTTAGTTCTTCCTTTTTTCCATATCCTCCAAAAACTATCTCACCATTTACAGGTTCATCTAATTTTGAAGAACCAACCATTGGAATTACTGTGTACTGTTTGTCTCCTACTTCTAATGTCGCAACTAAACTTGATGTTAAATTATTGTATGTTGCCCCCACTGTGACTGATCCCTGATTCTTTCCCGGACTTCCAATTGTTTGGCTTTTTGGTCCATCATTTCCAGCTGCTGTCACAACAAATATCTCTTGATCAAGTGCGCTGTTTATGGCCCTTTCAATTTTTTCATTTGTCTTGTTAACTCCCAAACTTATATTGATCACATCTGCTCCGTCTTCAACTGCTCTATTGATTGCCTTTATGATTAGATCTGAAGAAACCCCTTCTCCATCTTCTGAAACTTTGTATGCTAGAATCTTTGCCTTGGGGGCAATACCTTGAATTTTTCCATCTGCAGCAATTACTCCTGCAACCTGTGTACCATGACCATTTGTGTCCATTGGCAACTCGTCTTCTTTGATGAAATTGTATCCTCCAATTACTTTTCCTTCAGGCCCCCATCCAAAGAGATCTGGATGATTAAAGTCTACTCCCGTGTCAATTACTGCGACTTTGATTCCTTCTCCGTTGATTCCCTCATCTGTGGCAATCTTGGTACCTACAAAAGGACCACTTTTGTCAAGATATAGATGGATATTTTCTGTCATGTCAAACTCTAAAGCAAGTATTATTGTAGAAATTGCTATGATTGCAGAAAAAATTATGACATGTTTCATAATATGACCATTAAAACCAGTCAGTAAAAATTCATTGCTAGTAAAGCAATAAATGGAATAAACAATATTGTCTGTTTATGGGAAAATACACACTTCCTGAAATGCCCTATGCTTATGATGCATTAGAACCTCACATTGACGCAAGAACAATGGAGATTCATCATACAAAACATCATCAAACATACACTGACAAACTCAACGCAGCTTTGGAAAATTGCCCATCTGAGATTCAGAATAAAGATATCTTGGATATTTTGTCTGAGATCAGCAAGGTACCAGAAGCTCAGCGAGGTGCAGTCAATTTTAATGGTGGTGGTTTTGATAACCATAGGCTATTTTGGAACAATATGAAACCAAATGGAGGTGGAGAGCCAGGTGGCGCTATTGCTGATGCAATTAGTGCGTCATTTGGAAACTTTGCAGCCTTCAAGGAGAAATTCTCTTCAACAACTGCTGTAATTCAAGGTAGTGGATGGGGTTGGTTGGTATACAATCCTACTTCTAAAAAAGTAGAATACAAATCTATGCCAAATCAAGATAGTCCTAGAACTCTTGGATTGATTCCATTACTTGGTTGTGATGTTTGGGAACATGCATACTATCTCAAATATCAAAACAAGAGACCTGATTATATCACGTCTTGGTGGAATGTAGTAAATTGGGATGAAGTAGAAAACAGATTCTCCAAAGTAAAATAAAGTTCAAATCTTTATTTTTTCTTCTTTCTTCAAATTGCTATGAATGAATTTATAACCATCTCCGGGAAATCTGTTGTAAATGAGTGAAGAACAAGCACAGCAGTTGTTGCAACAAATGCAAATGCTTGAATCTTATTTTGTTGATTTGTCAAACAGGGAGGAAACTCTGTTTAATGTTCTTAGGGAAGCAACATCTGCAATTGAATCAATAAGATCTCTTAAAGAAAAAGAGAACTCTGATACTCTGGTTCCAATTGGAATGGGTACTTATGTACAATCAAAAATTTCCTCTAACAATAAAGTTGTTCTAAATATTGGAGCTGGTGTTGCTATGGAAAAAGATACTAGTGCTGCTATTAATTATCTAGAAGCACGCATCAAAGAAATTGAAATTGCAATACAGGACACTTCTGCAAAAAAACAAGATGTATCTGCAAGATTGGAACATGGAAAAGAACAAATGAATCAATTGATGATGGCTGCACAAAAACAATCTTCAGGTTAAAGCAATGTTTGATAAACTCCGTAATGCATTTTCTAATGCAGCCAAGAGTCTTGGTGAAAAAGAACTTAATGAAAAAGATATTGAGAACATTCTATTTGAACTGGAAATATCGTTAATGGAATCCGATGTTGCTAGTGAGGTAGTTGATTCTATCAAATCTGATTTGAAAGAACGATTAATCGGCTCCAAAATAGCAAAAAATGATATTGAAAAATTTGTCAAGGATAGCTTGATCTCAAGCATATCTTCACTATTTGATGTTGCAGGAAAAATTGATTTATTTGAAAAAATCAATGAAAAAAAGAAAGCAGGGCAACCTTTTCTGATTTTATTTGTAGGCATTAATGGCACTGGTAAAACTACATCTCTTGCAAAAATTGCATATCTGCTTCAACAAGCAAAATACTCTGTTGTTGTGGCTGCTGCTGACACTTTTAGAGCAGGAGCTATTGAACAATTACGTGAACATACTAATAGACTAAATTTGAAATTAGTCGCTCAAAATTATAATTCTGATCCTGCTGCTGTTGCCAGAGATGCTGTTCTTTATGCAAAATCTCACAAAACTGATTGTGTGTTGATTGACACTGCGGGGAGAATGCAAACCAGCAAAAACTTGATGGAACAAATTGCAAAGATTACCAAAGTAGTAAATCCTGATTTCAAAATTTTTGTAGGTGACTCTCTAGCTGGAAATGACACTGTAAATCAAGCTAGGGAATTTTATGAGCATGTGAAGTTTGACGGTTCAATTTTGACTAAAAGTGATGCAGATGCACGTGGTGGTGCTGCACTATCTATTGTGAAAATTACGTCTACTCCAATTCTCTATATTGGTGTAGGTCAAGAATATCCAGATCTAAAACCCTTTGATAAGGAAACATTTTTGGAATCTGTATTTGGTTCCATATCTGATATTGATGTTAAAACAATTAAAACCCCAGAACCAAAACCAGAACCAAAACCAGAACCAAAACCAGAACCAAAACCAGAACCAAAACCAGAACCAAAACCAGAACCAAAACCAGAACCA
>PFFZ01000087.1 GCA_002781805.1 Nitrosopumilales archaeon CG15_BIG_FIL_POST_REV_8_21_14_020_37_12 | reverse complement strand
AAAAACTATCCTAGGTTATAGAGATTCTTGAGTACTTGCTTTGCAGAGTATTCGGCAACTATTTTCTTATAAGTTTTGACTTGTTGTTCCTTTATTGTTCCAAAGATGTTATGTTTAGGATCTGTATCACTAAAAGAAATTTTATTTTTTGTTTTAACTCCAAATGATTTTACTTTTAGTTTTTCAGAATTATCTGCTTTTTGAGGATAAGCGTAAGCATCTTGTAATGCAGGAGCAACCATACCTGTTACCAAGATTGCCATTAATGAAACTGCGAAAATTGTTTTCATGATTTTCAAATACACCTCCTCTTAGTAAAATAAGAATAATCTATGAGAAATTCATCAAAATAACAAGAGATTTCCATATTAGTTTCACCCCAAATCTTTTCTCCAGTTGGAAGAAGGCTTTTGGCCTTGCTTCCAACCAGAAATGACTTGACGGTCTGGACGGTATTACACTTTGCAGCAGTTTGCATGATTCATTAATGATGAAAAAATATTTGTTAATAGCGAACAATTTGTGGTATGCCTAAATTAGCAAGCACATTAAAGAGAATTCAAAACCAAAAAGTCTGTTTATGTGATTTTCATGTAAATATAATTTAGAAAAAACAAACTAAACTACATCAGAGAAACGTCATGGGGTTGGCTTTCTGCAAATCCAGCCCGCGACATTTTGATAAATTCGGCATTTTGTTGCATCTGTGGAATAGTGTGAGCACCACAATAACTCAAACCAGAACGTACACCTCCTGTCAGCTGCTTGAGAATGTCAGTGACGGTTCCTTTGTATGGAACCATAGCTTCAACGCCTTCTGCAACATAGTCATTAAGATCATCATCAAGTGAGATTGAACCTGTCTCCTTTGATTTTCTCCCTATCGATGCTGCAAGTGATGCCATTCCACGATATACTTTGAATCTTTTTCCATTTTTGGTCAATACAGTACCTGGTGATTCGTCGGTTCCACCAAGCATACTTCCAACCATTACTGATGATGCCCCTGCAGCTAAAGCTTTTGTTGCGTCACCAGATGTTCTGGTTCCCCCATCAGATATTATCGGAATTCCATGGTCTTTTCCAATTCGTGCACAATCCATCACTGCAGTTAGCTGCGGAACACCGGAGCCTGTAATAACTCTAGTAATACAAATAGAACCGGAACCAACGCCGACTTTTACGGCATCAACTCCTGCATTTATCAAATCTTCTGTGCCTTGTGCTGTAGCAACGTTTCCTGCAATCAGTTCACAGTCAGGAAATGCTTTTTTGATATTTCGAACTGTGCTAATGGCATTTTCACTGTGTCCGTGTGCAATATCTACCACTAGAATGTCAGCTCCTGCATCCAAAAGAGACTCGGATCTTTCCAAAAAGTCTCCCTTGACACCTACTGCTGCACCTACAAGAGGTCTTCCTTTCTTGTCTTTTGATGCAGACGGATAATCTTCAATGTTTGTAATGTCTTTGCTGGTGATCAATCCCTTAACAAATCCAGACTCGTCTGTAATGGGTAATTTCTCAATCTTGTGTTTGTGCAAGATTGATTTTGCGTCATCAAGGGTTATTCCAGGTCTAGCAGTCACAACATCTCTGGTCATAATGTCTTTTAGTGGCAGTTTAGAGTTTGTTTCAAACAACAAATCCCTATCAGTGACGATTCCAACAAGTTTGGAGCTGGAGTCAACTACCAAAAGTCCCGACACCTCTTTGTCATTTGCATAGTCTACGGCATCTTGGACTGTCTTATCTTGGGAAATAGAGTAAGGATTTTCAATCATAACACTACCAGACCTCTTTACCTTGAGAACCTCGTTTGCTTGTTCTTTAATTGTAAGAAACCTGTGAATAATTCCAATTCCACCGGCGCGAGCCATTGCCACTGCCATTGCTGACTCGGTGACAGTATCCATGTTTGCACTAACAAATGGGATGTTAATTGAGATGTTTTTAGAAAGTTTGGTCTTTAGATTGGTCTGTGATCTGCTTGTAATATCAGAGTATTTGGGTACAAGAAGAACGTCGTCAAAAGTTAATCCCTCTTTGAATTCCAATGAAACCTTGTAAAGAAAGTTAAAGATTGATTATAAGCGTTTAGGCGATTTAGACAGTCTAGATGCGATCTTTACTGCATCCATGGTTTGAGAAACGTTGTGGGTTCTAATAATATCGGCTCCATGGATCACAGAGAACACTTCGGCCGCAATAGAGCCAAACAGTCGATCTGATGGGTTTTCTTTTCCCAACAGTTTGCCGATAAAGGATTTGTTGGAAACTGAGACAAGGATGGGGCTTTCTTTTTTTATGGATCTGAGGTTTTGAAGAATCAGTAAATCCCTTTCTAGCCAATCAGTTGTAATCTTTGTAAAAAAAGATCCTTTGCCAGATCTTCTAAAGAAACCTATTGCCGGATCTAAGACAACCCTAGAGGACGGGATGTTTGCTTTTTTTGCTAGACTTAAGCTCTGTCGTAGCAGTTTTTTGGTTGCAGTGACATGGTTTCCAGTTACAGTTTTTGAGTCAAAAGCGCAAAGAATCATTGACGGAGTGTATCTGCTGATGATGTCAATCATTTTAGGATCATATTTTAATCCAGAAATGTCATTAATTATTTCAACTCTGTTTTCCAATGCCATTTTTGCTACACTTGCCCTGCATGTATCAATAGATATTGGAAGATTTGAAACGTTTTGTACAACCTTGATTGCATCTTGCACCCTATCTGACTCGGTTCTCTCAGAGACCAGGTTCAAAAGGTATGGTGCAGTAGACATTCCTCCAATGTCAACAAAATCAGCACCAGCAGATTCCATTTCTTTGACTGCATCAGAGATATGACGCTTTGATGTCTTGATTGATTTTTTGAAAAATGATTCTGGACTGGTGTTTAAAATTCCCATAACTCGCACAGGATTGTTCCCGCCTACTGGTACACCTCCGAGTTTATTCATATGATTTATCAAAAGCCATACTAATTTGAGTCATATGATGATTTCAGGTTGGAACTTGAGATATTTGGAGATTTTAAAGGAATTCAAATACGACAAAAATCAGGACTTGGAATCAGCTATAATTTTAGATTCCATATTAAAAGAATCAAATTCTCTAAAACAAATCCAGAAAATTATCAGCTCAAAGACGGTTTTTGTCATAGGAGCTGGTCCATCACTATCATCTGCAATTCCATTCCTAAAAAAATACAAAAAAACTACAAAGATAGTGGCAGATAGTGCACTAAAGGAACTAGTTGAAAACAAAATAGTTCCAGACATAGTAGTGACTGACTTGGATGGAGATGAAAAAACCATGATCAAGATTGGAAAGACAAAAACGGTATTTGTTGTTCATGCGCATGGAGACAATATGGCAAGATTGCATCTTGCAGAGAACTTTAAAAATTGTATTGGCACCACACAAGCAAAGCCATTTGGAAAAATTCACAATTTTGGAGGATTTACGGATGGAGACAGAGCAGTATTTCTTGCAAACCATTTTGAAGCAAAGAGGATCGTCTTGTTTGGAATGGACTTTGGAAATAAGATAGGCAAGTTCTCACACACAAAAGACTCGGACAGAAAAATAAAATTGAAAAAACTCAGAAAAGCAAAATCACTTTTGCAATGGCTTGCTAAAAAACCAAGATCAGAGTTATTTACCACATCTAATCCCATTGATGGGTTTAAGAAAATAGATTATCAGGAATTAGATATTATAATTACCTAGAATGCATTTAATACCCATATCTACCTGAAGAAAATTATGAAATTCTCAGAGGAACAAATCAAAGACATTATTGCTCTGAGAGATAATCTGATCAACCAAATTGACAAACATCACGAGTCAATAGAGATGCTTGAAAAGAATTTAACAATACTGGATCTAGTTCTAAAGGGTTCAAGCTTTACAAAGGCTTCAGACTTGACAAAAGGTGCACCAAGCAAAGAAACACAGTCACAGGTTGTAAAGACCATAGAGAAATCCATTCCAATCAAGCGAGGAGCTAACGGCGAAGTAATTGCAAACGCGTTTGTCACGCCTGATCAAGTTTCAATAGTGATCGATGAGAGTATGGAAATTGATGCAGACACACCACCCTTCAAATCATTCTTTATTGATAGAATTATTGGAGAGATGAAGCGAAAAGATTCTGCAGACGCAGAAAATGGAAAGATCCAAAGAGAATCAATGATTGATTACATCATAAACAAAAATGGCTCTGATATCAGAGAAATAATAATTAAAAACTATAGACAAAAAGAAAGAGTAAATGAGATCATAAACACCGCAGGCTGGTCGTTAACACGTATGCTTGATAACATCAAGAAGTGATTAGATGGACAAGATAGTAGTTTTGGATTTTGGTTCGCAGTACAGTCACCTGATATGCAGAAGAATAAGAGAGTTTTCAGTTTATGCAGAACTTGTTCCATATGATATAAGTTATGAAGATCTACAAAAGCACAATCCAAAAGGAATAATTTTTTCAGGAGGTCCATCCAGCGTTTATAACAAAGACGCACCACTTCCTGAAAATAAAATTTTTGAGATGAACCTACCACTACTTGGAATTTGTTATGGTCACCAATTAATTGTAAACAAGTTTGGCGGGAAAGTAAAAAGAGCAAACAAGGAATACGGTTCGTCGCTTCTCACAATTGATAATGATGAAGATCTTCTAAGTGGCGTTGGAGACTCTGTAAGGGCGTGGATGAGTCATGGAGATGAGGCAGAGGAGATTCCATCAGGATTTAAGATTATAGGACATACAAAGAGTGCAAAGGCAGCTGCCATAGCATCAGAGGAAAAATCAATCTACGGAATCCAGTTTCATCCCGAAGTAGTGCATACAGAGCAAGGAACCGAAATTCTAAAAAATTTCGTCTTGAAGGTCTGCGGCGCAAAACAAGACTGGACGATGGAAGGGTTTATCGAATCAGCAGTTGAAAAGATCTCAAAGATCGATGGTAATGTGTTGTGTGGTGTTAGCGGTGGGATTGACTCTACTGTTGCTGCCTTGATAATTCACAAGGCAATAGGTGACAGACTCAAGTGTGTTTTTGTAAATAATGGACTCTTGCGGCTAAACGAAGAGGATGAGATAGAGACCATGTTCAAAGACAACTTTAAGGTAAACTTTACGTCCATTGACGCATCTGATACGTTTTTGAATAAACTAAAGGGCATAGAGGATCCAGAAAAGAAGAGAATGATCGTGGGCGAGGAATTTGTCAATGTGTTTACAGAGTTTGCCAAAAAGAATGGTCCATTCAAATGGCTGGCTCAAGGAACGTTGTATCCGGACGTAATAGAGAGCGGAGTCTCCAAAGGACCTGCCGCAGTAATCAAGTCACACCACAATGTTGGCGGATTACCAGATTGGCTTGATTTGGAGATCCTAGAGCCACTAAGAGATCTGTACAAAGACGAGGTAAGAAAGATTGCCAAGATTCTAAAAGTGCCTGAAAAATTGTTCATGAGGCATCCATTTCCAGGACCAGGTCTGGCAGTTAGAATAATTGGAGAAATCACACCAGTCAAACTTCACATTGCAAAGGTTGCAAGCAAGATTGTAGAAGAAGAGTTAGTTGAGGCAGATCTTTACGGCAAGGTCTGGCAGGCATACGCATCTGTTGGCGAGGACAGAGCAGTTGGCGTGGTAGGAGATGAGAGAAAATATGGAAATATTGTAATGATCAGGGTGGTGGATTCCATTGATGCGATGACGGCTGATTGGACAAGACTGCCACATGGATTGCTAGAAAAAATGAGTAACAGAATAACAAACGAGATTGACGATGTAACTTGGGTGACATATGCAATATCTAGCAAACCGCCTGCAACTATAGAGCCTCAATAAAAATAGAATGCCCCCCTCCCACGTATAAATTTGTGCTACATTTCGTCATTAACTAGATAATGTTGGAGGTTATGATTTGTTGGAATCTTTTCAAATAGTGATAATTTGTAATAGTATGTTGAAGAATGAACACATTAACAATTTTTAGATTTTTTTCACCAATCAGAATTATTGAAATTATTACCTTGTTGTCATTAATTTCAATTTTTAGAATTGAATGGCAATTTGCAACAATAATTTTTCAATATTTTTTTCCAATAATTGCTGGAAGTGTTGTTTTTGAAGCCATTTTAGATAAAGAGGGATTTAAAAAAGGTCTTAAAAAAACAGTGTGGAAATATTATTCAGGAATAGGAATTCAGTTTGTAGGAATAACAGTTTTTGCTATATCTAGTTTTAATTCAAATCCTGAAAACATGCCCATGATTATAGGATATTCTTTACTTATTGTGGCAATAGGTGGATGTCTAGAGGCATTTCATTGGGTTTCTGAAAAAAAATTAAAAAATATTAAACTCTCGCCATTACAGGAGATTTTATCAGTAATTGGATTTACAATTATGGTATTTTTCTTCGGACTTTACACTGTTCTTGAGTTAATTCCAAGAACAACTTGGTTTGGATGATATGAAATCTCTACTTCTCTCAGGATATGGCCTTTCCATCAAGGTAAAAGACACAAGACTAGTATTCTCACAAGGAACGACACCATTTGTTCCAAAACAGGAACCATTAGAGCTTCCAGTGTCAAAATGCACCTTTGACAAGGTCATCATTCAGGGCAAAGGCTTTGTCTCAACTGAAGCATTAGAACGACTAGCAGAATCTAATATCAATGT
>PFFZ01000077.1 GCA_002781805.1 Nitrosopumilales archaeon CG15_BIG_FIL_POST_REV_8_21_14_020_37_12 | reverse complement strand
TTAAAGAATCATCAAGAACAATTTTTTGCTGTGACAATATGATGTCCTGTATTGCATCACTTCTTTCCTTTGTGACGTATTTGGAGTTTATCACATGTATGTGAAATACAGCATCAGGTAGTTTTTTCCAAGATACAAACGTATCAACAGTATCGCCTTTCAAGTTTTGAATTACATAGCCTGTAGTAAATGATTCGGATCTGTGATCTACATTGGTACTCAAGTAAAATATTCCCATACCAGCTATGATTATGGATGTGATTAGGATTGACAGTTTTGTTTTATTTTGTAATTTCAAAGTTTGATTTCTTTGTATTTTTACTTCTGCTGATTTAACTTGCATAGTATATCTATGTGAATCTCTTATCAGATCTAAAGAATAATTTTTTGCTTGTTCTTTAATATTTTCGGCATTCATACTTGCTGCCGTTTTGATTTGCTCAGATATTGTCTTTGCACGCCTTACTAAAACATCATACTTTTCGTGTGCTCGTCTTTTCAGTTCCTCAGATGTCGCGATTGCTTTTTGTTTGCGTGTTTCAACAAGTAACCTCGCATAAGTCATTACATCAAATGATTTGTTCTGTGTTTTCTTTAACAGTTCCTTGTTTTCTATATTTTGAACATTTTTTAAAGATATGTAATCTATGCGTGCAATTCTTTTCAGTTCTGCAGCTTCAATGGCAGCCAATTTTTGCAAAGTTTCAAATTCAGCTACTGCATCATTTTTTATGTTTTGGATTGCAATTGATGCAGATTCTTTGAGGTTTTTAATCATAATCTCAGTTATGTGTTTGAGAGACTCCAGTTTGATTGCTGCGTCTTTTTTCAATTGAACGTTATCCATTACAATCTCCGTGATCAAATTCTCTGATTCGGTCAATGTTTTCAGTAGATGATTCTCTGATTCGGTCAATGTTTTCAATATTATTTTTTCTGATTCTATTTCTGAATCGTGTCTTGTGTGCTCAGCTTCAATTCTTTCACGCTCCAGCAAGTTTTCAGCTTCAATTCTTTCACGCTCCAGCAAGTTTTCAGCTTCATGAATACGGTTAATATCGGCGACCTCGTCGTTCATTCTAATTACCATGTACTTCGTATTTAATAACATCATATGCCAATTCTAATATTCCCAATTTGTCTGAATTTGGGCTATTTTCTTCTCTTCGATTTGGCTTTTGCTGAAACAGTAGGCATTACATACCTAGATTAGCCTAGGCGCATCAACAGTATTGGGGATTTACTCATTTTTTCATTACCTTTGCGTTAAACGATAATTATCTATGGTGATAATTTGAGGATAACAACTTTGGAAGAGAAATTTTGTGTTATATATGAAATACAAATAGTGTTCATCACTAAAATAATGCATGTTAAAGACTAGTATGGATGCTGATGATGAGCGGAAAAGCCGTCTGATTTTTGATGAGGATTATGAGTAATGAAGCATCCACTAACAGTTCCTGGCAAATCTTCTATTGTATGGCATGGTGAGTTTCTCTAACCATGAAGTTAGGCTCTCTTTTTTCTGGTGGCAAAGACAGCACTTATTCGCTTTTTCTGGCCAAAAACCAAGGTCACCAAATACAATGCCTCCTCAGTATTATTCCCAAATCCGATGAGAGTCACTTGCTTCATCATGTCAATCTGCAGTGGACTCGATTGCAGTCTGAATCGATGAAAATTCCTCAATTAATTATTGATTCTGGATCTGACAATACTGAAATTGAAATGAACTCACTTGAAGAACTCTTGATTCAAGCCAAAGAGCAATACTGCATTGAGGGTCTACTGCATGGTGGAATCAAAAGTAAGTTTCAAAAAGAACAATTTGACAAACTTTGTAACAAATTAAATCTTCACTCTGTTGCTCCATTGTGGGAAAGCGATCCTAGAAAATACATGAACGATTTAATTTCTACAGGGTTTGATTATATTATTACAAGTGTGTCTTCTGACGGTCTTGATGATTCATGGCTTGGCAGAAAAATAACAAAAAATGACATTGAATCTCTGGCAACATTGTCTGAAAAATTTGGATTTAATCTGAATTTTGAAGGTGGTGAAGCCGAAACATTTGTAGTTGACTGCCCATTATTTTTACATCCAATAAAAATTATCCATGGTAAGAAATATTGGGATGGATATAGAGGAAGATTTGAAATAGTGGAAGCGAGGTTGGATTACAATGCTTGACGGTCTTAAGAACAACTTACGTGATGCAATAAAGAAAATAGTCAAATCTTCAGGTATTGATGCCGAATTAATCAAAGAACTATCAAAGGATGTTCAACGAGCATTGCTCCAATCTGATGTAAATGTCAGGCTGGTACTTGAAATTACAAAGCAACTGGAGGAAAGATCTCTTAACGAAACTCCCCCTCCGGGGCTGTCACGCAAGGATCATATTGTAAAAATCCTCTATGATGAACTAGCAAAATTATTGGGAAAGGAAACTGACTTTGATTTCAAGCCTGGAAAACAAAACAAAATTGTCATGCTTGGTATCCAAGGAAGCGGAAAAACAACCGTCACTGCAAAGCTAGCTAAATTCTTGACAAAACAAGGCTACAAAGTTGGGGTGATTGGAGCAGATACGTATAGGCCTGGAGCACTGATCCAGCTTAGAACTATGTGTGAAAAGGCAAACGTCGAGGTGTACGGCGAGGAAAATAACAAGGACTCTCCTGATATTGTAAGAAACGGCTTGAAGCATTTTGAAGGAATGCCTTTAGATGTTGTAATTATTGATACTGCTGGTCGTCATAAAGAAGAAGAAGATCTCTTGGATGAGATGAAGCAAATCAACAAAGTTTCAGATCCTGATCTTGCATTATTGGTAATTGATGGTACTATAGGACAGCAATGTTTCAACCAAGCAGAGGCATTTCACAAAACAATTCCGGTTGGTGGCATTATCATCACAAAATTGGACAGCTCTGCAAAAGGTGGTGGCGCCATTGCAGCTTCGGCGGCAACTGGGGCCCAAATCATGTACATTGGTACAGGTGAAAGAATCGATGATCTGGAAAAATTCTCGCCTACAAGATTTGTTGGGCGATTGCTTGGCATGGGTGATATTCAAGCCGTCCTAGATTTGGCAAAACGACTAGAAAATGAAGGCGATGAGGTTCGACTAAAAAGAATATCTAGCGGTAAAATGAACATGGATGACTTTTTCTATCAATTAGAAGAAGTAACCAAGGTTGGCTCTCTGCGTGGGTTTCTTGATAATATGCCCGGCCTTTCTGGAATGGTAAAAGATGATCAGCTTGATCAAATGGAAGGGCGTGTGTCCAAATGGCGATATATTATTCAGAGCATGACAAAAGAGGAAAAAGCAGATCCTGACCTGCTAAACTCCTCTAGAATCAAAAGAATAGCCCGTGGCTCTGGATGGCCAGAACATGAGGTAAAAGAACTGGTAAAAAACTACAAAAACTCCAAAAACATGATGAAGGCATCAAAAGGAAGGCAAATGCAGGGTGCCTTGCGACGGATGGGATTTGGCTAGCATTTCTAATTATTGAGATATATCATTTATCATGACAAATTTTAAAAAAATTCTGCCTGCGGCAGAAGAAATTATAAAAAAACATGATCTGTGTGATAACTGCCTGGGTAGATTATTTTCAAAACAACTTCATTTGAATTCAAACAAGTTGTTGGGAGAAAAAATTCGAAGACATTTCAAATCTTCATCCACAAAATGTTATGTCTGCAAAAACCTCCTGTCTAATCTCAATCCATATCTAAACCTGATGCTTGACTCTTCATCTAATTTTGAATACACTACTATGCTTGTAGGCGCGATGATCAAACCATCCATCATTGATAGGGATGATCACATTAGATCAAAATACAAACTACGAGGAATTGACAGCATCAAAACTGATATCACAAAAGAACTAGGAAAACAATTTACACGAAAAACTAAAAAGAAAATTGATTTTTTAGACCCTGAGATCACGTTCACCATAAACTTCAAGGATGACACATGTAGTGTTCGTTCAAAATCTATTTCATTACAAGGACGATATCTTAAAACCCAAAGAGGATTTGCTCAAAAACAAAAGCCTTGCTCAAATTGCTCTGGAAAAGGATGCAGAGTGTGTAATTACCATGGGATCTCTGAATTTGACAGTGTCGAGGGAAAAATCTCAGAATATCTCTTCTCTAAATTTGGCGGAACCACTGTAAAATTTACATGGGTTGGCGGTGAGGATAAATCAAGTCTAGTCCTGGGTTCTGGAAGGCCGTTTTTTGCCAAGATTCAAAACCCCTTTAAAAGAAAGGTTTCAATTCCAAAAAAAATCAAAATTGACCCTGTTGTTATCCTTGATTGCAGGCTGATTAGAGAATCTCCCAAAAACCTCCCGCCTTTTCTTTCGCTAGTTGAGATTCAAGTCTCTGCTCAAAATGAACTAGATACAAACAAACTCAAAAAATTAAAAGAAGTTGTAAAAAACCCAGTTGTTATTTATGACAAATCCGGAAAACGAACTGAAAAACAGATTTCTAGTTTAAGGTACAAAAAAACCTCAAAAGACGGCTTTTCTCTGACAATTCTGGTTGAAGGAGGATTTCCCATAAAGAGATTTGTAGAATCTCAAGACGTCAATCCCAGTATCAGTCAAATCCTAGGTGCCAGTTGTTTCTGTACTCAGTTTGACTTCTCTGATGTTGTTCTAAAATGATAACAATTAACTAATACCTGATTTTCTAGGTAAACCATGCCAATTAGAAAAAAGGGTAAGCACCAACGACATGCAGATCAACGTGCTACAAGAAGAAGAAAGAAGCAATCCAAATCAGGTAAAGCAAGGTCTCGATAGAATCAACCTTTTTACATTCAATATTCTGAAAATGGTACAATGGATCCACTAATCCGAATAAAAGAGGCACATCTTAAGGGGTTGATTTCTGATAAAATCTATGAACTTGTGGTTAATCGTTTCCCTATAACCGTTGAAGGAATAAACAGAATTGAAAAAGCCTCTGGAATACGCTTCCCAATAGCATATGTTGAACCTTCTATCATTGTTTCGGCCCCCGGAACAAACCCTTATGAATTTGGAATTTTGTTTGCAAGAACAATTCCGATTACCTTTGATGATAAATTCCAAGTTGTGATCCAAATATCTGCGCCACTTGTGGCTTATGGTCTCAAGGGAACCATCCATGCCATTTTGGCTCATGAGTTTTTGCATTTTTTAGAATTAATCAAAAGAATATCTAAAATGGAACTGCTCTCTGATGAAATTACTGGAAATCTTTTTGAAAGTGTATATGCCGATGAAACGCGACTTTTTGAGCCAAAAGCTGTTTTTAGTGATAGAACTCTACTAAATCACATTACAAAGCGATTTCCGGCTGGATTCCGTGATTACAAACTAGAAGACAAAGCAATAAAGCTCTGGATCGAAAAAGGTCTTCCAAAAACCAACATCTCCCTTGGCGCTAACACCGTAAAACTTTCCGCAGAGTCTCTTTCTAAAATCAAACTGGATCCGCTGTTCTTAAAGAAGCTAGATGAATTAGAACAAAAAAGTCGCAAAATCCACAAGAAAAAACTGTATTGATTTAGAATTTATTGCTTGGAGATGATATCGTTTGTTTTTGCGATAATACTTTGGTAATTTGCCTCTGGTTCTGTGCTGATCAAAAGCAGATTGCCTTCTAAAAGCAAGCTAATCAAAGTTACATTTTCATATTCTGTGATTGTTGCTTTCTCTTTTCCTAGTCTATGTTCTAGATTTTGAACCCTGTTCCACCTCTCAAACGTGTAATGTATGGACATTTTTACCTCGTCGTCTGATAACAATGTTGAATCATTTTTGTATTTTTGTACCGCCAAGTCTCCTCTTGAATTTAAAATTCCTGTAAATCTGATTTGTGGGTCTGAGTTTAGAACTTCCTCACAGAGTTTATGATAATCCATTGTAACT
>PFFZ01000025.1 GCA_002781805.1 Nitrosopumilales archaeon CG15_BIG_FIL_POST_REV_8_21_14_020_37_12 | reverse complement strand
TTCATCAACAGATTCAATCATTCGATGAATGTTCCATTTACCAGGAGTGCATGTCGTAGCATTTGTCCCATCAGCAGGGCCTGTTCCGCCACCAATCATGGTAGTAGTGCCATTACATATTGCATGGATGGCTTGTTGAGGAGATATAAAATGAATGTGCGAGTCAACGGTTCCAGGCGTACAGATTGTATGCTCGCCTGCAATTATCTCGGTGTTTGAAGATATGATCATGTCAACACCATCCATAATGTTAGGATTTCCAGCGTTTCCCACGCCAACAATCCTCCCATTCTTTATTCCAATGTCTGCTTTGATTATTCCCAAAATAGGATCCATTACAATTGCATTGGTAATTACAAGATCAAGAGAATGCTCTCGTGAAACACCACTTGCTTGTGCTTGTCCATCACGTATGCTTTTTCCTCCGCCGAAAACAGACTCGTCACCATATTTGAGCAGATCCTTTTCAACCTCAAGTATCAAGTCAGTGTCTGCAAGTCTGACTCTATCACCAACCGTAGGGCCAAACAGATCAACATAGTTTTTTCTTGGAATAGTCAGAGTCATTGTGTCATCCCCCTGAATCCATTTTCCAAGGCTTTTGCAAATGCCTCTTGCTGTTTTTCGTCCAGACTTCCATTTACCAGACCGCTAAACCCATAGACAATTCTTTTTCCACCGAATTCCGTGAGTTCAACTTCTTTAGTTTCTCCAGGTTCAAATCGGACTGAAGTTCCAGCAGGAATATTGAGATGGCAACCATATGATTTTTTTCTTGGAAATTCAAGTGCCTTGTTTGCTTCAAAAAAGTGAGTGTGCGAGCCGACTTGGATGGGTCTATCACCAGTGTTTCGTACAACAATAGATACTGTTGTTTTGCCCACATTAGCAATGACGGGTTCGTCAGATACAAAGTACTGTCCCGGAATCATTTTAATCACACGATAGGATCATGAACAGTTACCAGTTTGGTTCCATCATCAAATGTAGCTTCAACCTGAATGGAATGTATAAGATCGGCAACGCCAGGCAAAACGTCATCTTTTGTAAGAACTTTTTTCCCAGAGCTCATCAACTCAGAAACAGAACGTCCATCACGTGCACCCTCTAGAATATGATCAGCGATAAGAGAGATGGCCTCTGGATGGTTTAGTTTTAGCCCCCGACTTTTTCTTCTGCGAGCAAGTTCAGCTGCAACAAAAATATTTAGTTTCTCTAGTTCTCTAGGAGTTAGCATCATGAAATAGGTATCGTGTAATGTTATTTAATAATTAAAAAACACGTAAAAAAAGTATATTTCTGGAGAGAAATTAATCAACATGTGTTAGAAGTCAATGCACCGGTAGGCAATATTTTTGCCAACAGAGAGTTTGAGAACATCGAAGACGGCAACTATGAACGACTACAAGTATCAAGGATAGAATTAGAAAAAAGGATTCTGAGGAAAAAGACTGATTGTGGAACAGATGTCGGTTTAAAACTAAATCCCGGGGTGAGGCTTCGTCACGGAGATATTATCAGGGGTAAAGATCCAAAAATCATCATTGAGCAATTACCAGAAAAAGTGATTTCCATGAGATTAAAACCTGGAAACCCAACAGAAATCAATGTTCTCTTGGGGCACATGATTGGAAATATGCACAAGCCAATATCTATTCAAAATGAAGATATTCTGATACCAATTCAATCAGAGGCTGAAAAAGATATTTTTATAAAAATATTTCACAGCATAGTTAACTATATCGAAATAAAAATTGACGAACGATTATTTCTCCCCCAATCAGGCACAGAAGGACACCACCATTAATCACATATGACTAAGACAGTTCAGACTTACTATTTTTAATAACATAATCTTCTTTCAACAACTCAATTTAGTAATATTGATGCATTTGTCTTTGTTCTAGTCCTTCTTGTTCAAAGTGATTGTGAGACTTTCCACCATCATGGTGAGCATGAACAGTTCCATCTATGTGACAATGTGTGTTGTCAATCAAGTCCTTCATAAACACATCATCAACATTGAGAATCATGTTCGTTGCCTCAACGGCAGTTTTGAGGATTTGTTCTTTCACAGCAGACGTTTCTATCACATAAGATGAAGACATGTCTTCAACTTTTCTAGTTTTAGAATTTATTCCCCACCATTTGTCGTCATTTTTTGAACGCAAAAGTGGCAATGTGTCTAAAATATTCATACCCACATTTCTTGCAAGTGTCAAGGGAATATCCTCCAAAGCCTCAGCAAATTTTTCAAGCACGATCTGTTCCTTAGATTCTAACAATGTGCTCATCTCTCTGAGTTTTTTAGACATCCTCAATTCTGACGAACCTGAACCACAGACGATGTAGGGACTTTCAATGAAATTTCTCAAGACGTAAAACGCGTTTAGTGCATTTCTATGAAATTCATCCAAATAGCGCTTTGAGCTTGCACGTAATAGAAGGGTCACAGATCTCTGGTCTTTATCAACCTCGACAAAAACCATTCTGTCATCACCGACTTTTTTTTCATAGATCTTTGTTACAAATCCCAACTCATTTTGAGAGATGTTTTCAATGTTTTCACAAGTTTTTGCGCCAGTAGCCTTTTCTAGCCACCACAAATCATTGTATTTTACGCGTCTGAGCGATATAATGCCTTTTTTTGCAAGCTCATCTTGAACAAACTCGTTAATTCCTTTTCGTGAAATTACTAAATTTGCACCCGAGTCGACAATTTTTTTCACGTAATAAAGCAAGTCATAATTTTCCTGATTTAGAAATTGAGACATTTGTGATGGCGAAGCAATTTCAATTTCAGATTCACTTTTTGTCCTCATTGTTTCTAATGGATGATTAAGTAAAAGAAGTCTGGCGTTTTCAATTTTTTTTGGCATTGATGAGCTATCAATTGTTTTATCAATGACAGTACCTTTTACCAATTCGATATCTTCAGGATTTCCTCTTTTCTCTTCTATCTTAATATCGTCGACATTTATTTTTCCAGTGGAAAAATCTGTAACGCTGGATACTGCCTCCATCATCATATCAATAATTTTTTTTGGATCATCGTATACTTCGTAGAGAAGCTTGCCCTCTAAGCAGGTATGCAACAAGTTCTCCCTAGTTTTTTTATCGTTAATGTCTGCTTTGGTTTTGATTTTTTCTAGATGCTCCAATGAATAGTCCAGCCCTAGCTCATACCCTTTGGTGATTATTGCTATGGGAATTTTCATGTTAACCATTTCATGTGCTTTTTTTAGCAAGCTACCAATCAAAATTGCTGCAGATACTGTTCCATCACCAACATGGGTGTCAACTGTATTTACAGCCTCAATCACGGTTTTGGCAGAAGGGTGATCAACATCAAACTTTCTTAGAAATGCCCCGCCATGTTTAGTAATTGTATCTTCACCAATAATGTCAATGTATATTTTCTCCATTCCGCGTGGACCTAATGAAGTTCTTATAAGATCAGACACAAGTTTCCCTGCAATTATATTATAAATTCCAGAATCTTGTGTACCAACACGAGAAATATCTGGATTAAATAAATCGGGATATTTCATCATTCTAATAAAAAAATCAAAATAATAAATTTTGTCATCATAGAATTAATTTTGCAGCATTAAAGACATGTGTAAAATTAATTTGTGAAGAAAGGGAAAGATCAGACGGGAGTGTGTGATTCCTTGAAATGTTTTAGATCCTCACCTTGTATTATATCCTCTTCTGGAGGAACGTAATCACGAACGTCATGTCTAATTTTTCCAGGATACTTTCTTTGTGTAGCAAGTGCTATCAAAAAGAATGCAATGAACGAAACCACTGGCGGTATCATCGTGTCTAATCCTGCCCATTCTTCTGGCATGGTGAAAAAGAAATACAAACGGAGTGAAGAACCTATTAGAAGAGAGCCTATAGCTGCGGGCATGTTGGCCTTTTTCCAGAACAACCCCAAGGTCAACGGCGCAAACGCTCCTGCAAACACAATATCAAATGCAAGTATCAAATAAATTCCCGGAGCTGGAACAAAGTATCCCAAGATAGTGCCACCTGCCATCATTGGAATAATTACAATGCGAGTTAAGATTAACAATTTTTTGTCATCAGGGGCAGGTTTTCCTAGCCATCTTCTACGGATAATTCGTGATATCATGTTTCTTGAAATTACGCTGGAGATGGCTAATAACCCACCACTTGCAGTAGACATTGAGGCACCAATCACCCCCATCAAAATTGCAGCACCTATTGCAAACGGCATGTACTCAGTTGCCAACAGAGGCAAGACTAGATCCGGCAGTGTGTCGCCAGGCAAATAATACAGTGCAACAATTCCCAACATGCTTGTTGGAACAACTGTAAATAGAGTCAATGCACCTCCCATTAATGCACCTCTTCGTGCGGTTTTTGGCGAACCTGCAGAAAACACTCTTTCCATAAAGTCCAATGCAACAATATCTCCCAAGCCTAATGCCAGAATTGCGCCCCAGTTTATCAACGCACCATTTGCCATGTCATACAATCCTGACAGGTCTAAGAATTCAGGTGGCGCGCTGTTGTAAATTGTTTCCCAGGGGGTTCCACCAAACCCTCCGACGAAAAACAAAAAGCCTGCCCAAAATGCCCCTATAGCAAGATACACTTGAAAGAGATTAGTGTATGCAGATGCAAACAATCCCCCAGCTATTGTATATGCTACAACAACCAGTGCTGAAATCAGGATGCCCCAGAAATAATCAATTCCAAAGACAGTATTCAGTATGAATCCGCTTGCCGCAAGATTTCCAGCAACAAGAACAAGGAAACTAATAATCATCAAAACACCAGAGATTCCCTCAGCTCCGTTACCATATCGTCTGTAATAGAAATCAGGTAAAGTTATCATTGACATTTTGTTTAACGGTTTTGCATAAAATGCGGCAGTGACAAGCAGACATACTCCCAATCCAATAGGAATTACCGCACCAGCCCAAAATCCAAATTCAAAAACAAGAGCGATATTTCCCAACGTAGAATTTCCATCAACTGCCTGCGCTGCAAGCATCGTGCCCACCATGGCCAGAGGTAAGCTTTTGCCTGCTACAATCAGTCTCTTTCCACTGCCTTTTATCATTCTTCCAGAAAGAACACCAACGGCCAGAGTCAATACAATAAAAGCTATAACTGCAATTCCAAAACTTGAAATTTCCATCCATATTGGTGAGATAAAAAAATTATTTAAATATTGAAAAAATATAGTAAAGTACTTTTTTAATACTAAAATATAGAACGTATAGTACGATTTTAAGATAAAATTCAAGATTATCTAGCATTTTTTGAATTATTTAACACATGATTATCGATCTAGAAATTTAGTTAAAGAATCCGAAATTTTTTAATCTCAGGCATCTTTGATGATGTTATTATTTTATGGACAAACAATATGGATTTTCAATCATTTTAATCATAGTTGGATTTGGTTTAATACAAACTGGAAATGATGTCCCATTTGTAGTCGGCAGTGGAGTTGGAACAATATCAATTGGAGTGTTATGGTTAATTATTCAAATCATAAAAGCTTGGAAAAAACCAAAGGCAAAATAAAAAATGGTTATAAACTTTGGAGCAATTAACTGGTTATGCCAGGCAAAGGTTACTCCACAATAGGATTAAAGCCGACAATTTCATCAAGACTGCACAAAATCACAGACTGTTTTTATCCAGGGATGTTTCTGCCAAGTACATTAATTATTCTAATGAACGAAGTCCAATGCGGGTATTATTCCATTGACATGCACAAATTATCTTTAGACCTGTCTGGAAGATACAATACAATTACAATTAGATCAGATGTAAAAGAATGGCTTATGAGTAATTTTGAAAATAGCGGTGAGGAATATAAAAAAAAATACAACATAAAGTGCTTTGCAAATTTTGTCAGTTACTTTCTGGCCAACTTGTTTGAATCAAAATTTAATTCTCAAAATCATGTGATTAGATTAAAAGAGTCAGATTTTGGATGGCTTCAAAAAGAGTACATGTTGCATCAGAAAAAGAACGG
>PFFZ01000096.1 GCA_002781805.1 Nitrosopumilales archaeon CG15_BIG_FIL_POST_REV_8_21_14_020_37_12 | reverse complement strand
ACAAATTTTCTATTTCAAATCACAATAAAAGGTTACATAAATAATACATTTAATGTATGTATAATTTTATTATGTAATTATATTCTCATACAACTATGTCTTCCAGCGTTTGTTTTTGACCTATTGTAGATAAAGGAATATAATATTTTATTTTAAAAATAATTAAAGTTGGTTTCCTGCTAAAAACCAATTTTCTTTTGGATTGTCCTCAAAGACAACAATTACATGATTCTCTTTAGTTTTTAGAATGTCTACAGCAGCTTTTGTAATTGCTTTTGCATATTCGTCTTTTTGTTCCTGAGTTCTGCCAGGATACATCGATACAGTGATCAAAGGCATAAAGAAATTACAAAATTTGGTTGATTTATTCTTTAGAGTAGATTATGGTCTGTAACCATATCTTGTGCCATAAGTAAACTCGGAGCTATGAGTCTTTTTGTATAGATAGCCGGTTGCAAGACCAACTACAAAACCTCCAATATGTGCAAGATAAGCCACACCTCCTCCTGCAACACCAAATCCCCCAATGAAAAATGGTAAGAGGTTTTGGAATACCAGCCAAAATGGCAAGAACCATCTGGCTTGAATATACATCATTCTAAAAAAGAAGCCCATCATCACAAAGGTTTGAATTCTAGCTTTTGGGAAAATAACAAGATATGCCCCTAAAACTCCTGAAATTGCACCAGATGCTCCAACTGCAGGTATTGCACTATTTGTATCACCAAGAATATGTATGAGTCCTGCCAAGACACCCCACATAAGATAGATTCCAAGATATTTTATTTTTCCAAACTTTAGCTCGATGTTGTCTCCAAATATCCACAAGAACAGCATGTTTCCTCCAAGATGCATCAATCCGCCATGTAGGAAGATTGAGCTTACAAGAGAAACATAAGGTGCATCAGGGCAAGATACAGTAAATGGGCCAGATCCAAAGTCAATGTTTAGGACATTGCCTCCTGTTATGCAGTTTGGGACAGCCCCCCAATTATAAAATAAATTAAATGCATTTTGATTTGTAAAGTCAAAAAATTGTCCAGTATATGCAACCTCAATAAAAAATACAACTACATTAATTATGATTAATGCAATAGTGACTTTTGGTTTAAAACCTGGAGGATGGGGATTTTCATCCCTTAATGGCATCATTAGATGTTTAGTTTCAATAAAAATCGTATAATAAGATTATTCTAAAAAACAAAATGATACTAGTTGATCAATAATGTAGATTAGATTACAATAATCTCTCGTTTTACAAGATTTTCAATTGCATTCAGAAACTCATCATCTGAGATTTTTTCTTCAGACCACCAACCGGCAATTATTTTAAACCAATGTGGTATTTCCCATTCAGATTCTACGGTAAGTTGCTTGCCTGAAACAAATATGGTTCCTTTCTCAAATAGGAAATCAATCCCTTCGAGAAATTCAGAGTCAGATATTTGCTCTGTGGACCACCATGCAGCAGTGTCTTTGATCCATTGTGGAATTGCAGGAATTTCTGGAGGAAGTCCTTTTTCAAACCCAGTAATTTTTACTATCCCTTGTGAATGTGGACCAATTGTATAAGCAACATGCCATTGACCCATCTCATCAATACTCTGAATAAAGTCTATAGGCTCATCATTTATTGTAACATTAAATTTTTCTTCACCAGATATTGGAGTAAATTCAAAATTTGCATATGTTTCAAGAGGATAGCTGTTGTATCCGCGCATGGTCAATGTTGTACCATCATCACTGAACTTTGCAGCTGAATACCATGCGCCAGAATCATATCTGAAATCAAAATCACCACCGTTCTTCTTTACAGTAACTGGTATTACGGTAGTGTCTACGGGGGCAAAGCAAGAGTAAAAGCGAACCGGTTCTGAAACAGATGGATCAGGATATATTGTAAAGTTTAGTATTTGACCTGGTTCAATTTTTTCTATACGATTAATGTTTTGAGCCACATCCAAGATTTCAGTCTCATAACCATGTACAATTGCAAAAATTTTAGGATTGTAAACTGTTTGATTTCCAATATTTTTTATTCTGCCGGTAACATGGCCATCGTCATGAGTTACCAGAGTTTTGTCATAGATAATCTGTATGGGAATGGGATTTTTTGCAGTTTTCACATATTTCAGATCGGCTTTTAACACTGTAGGGTTTTGACCATCAATCTCTGGAAACTTTAGTTTAAATGGAATGTCAGTCATGGCTGGGATAGGTACATGATTAAGTGTCTTGGTGATTTTGGTTGAATCATCATCAAATACGGATATTGTGATTGTTGGAATTAACGCAAAGTCATTTTGATTTTTGACATTTCCAACAACAGTATAAACTCCCTCATAATCATAGTAACCAAGATATTCATTATCTGGTATGAAAACGTCAGCATAAACAACCATGGGAAGTAAAGCTAGTAAAAAAAATGAAATTGTAAAAATACAAATGGAATTAGAATGAGTTGATAATGTCTTCAAATTCAGAAGTTGATTTTTCAAGTGGGCTTGGTTTATAGTCTTCAATTAACTTATCAACCATATCCTTTTCTTGAATATAATATCTCTTTTTAAGATCGTCAAGTTTGATTTTGACAAGGCCGTCTGCAACTATTTGAGATAGATAAAGCGAGATAGTTGAAGGTGACTTGCCAACCTCATCAACAAGTTGAGAAAAATCCAGACCATCATTTCTCATCAATGCAAGTAACAAGTCTCGAGGAGTTTGTCTGCGTAATGCCTTGATAATTTTTGATTCATTTTCTGTTATTTCGGGTGAAAAAAACCTTGTTTGTCTTTGACCTCGTTCTACTTTGATAATTCCACTTTTTTCTAATTTTCCCAGATAATGACTCAGCACTCCATTTTTTAATCCTGTAGTACGCATAATTTCCCTGAATTGAATGCCTGGATTTTGTTTGATTATTTGTTGTAATTGTAAATTCCTATCAATCATTCCTAAACACCCCTAAAGCTAACAACCCTAATGTAGCAAACGTCAATAAATGTCCTATCTCTAAAAGAGGCATGTCTCCTAGATCATATAGATTTGGCCATGTTGCATCTACTAACAACACAACTTCTGCACCAATAAAATTTCCAAAAGCAATCGCACTTAACAAGAGTCTTTTTGTTTTTAATTTTGCATAAGCTAATGTGGCAAGAGAGGTTATGAAGACTGCCAATGTAATACCACCCACATGTAAAAAGATGTGAGCGATATGAAATCCATGTAATAGATGAGGTATTATTACAGGCAAGGCAAGAATTGCAATAATGCCAGTTACCACAACAGAAAATAGTGTGGACTTCTTTTCAACTATACTTTCAGGTCTAAACAAATCAATCAAAATTATATTTTTATCAATTTAAAGAGACTGGTTCATACTTCGAATTAACAAGCAATCAAACATGAAGTATGCCTTTTTGAATTAGATATTGTAGACCCTGAACAAACGTATTATCGTCAATTTTTCCTTTGGCCCACCAGCCTGCATTGTTCTTGACCCATGACGGGATTTCTTTCGTATTGGAATCAGAGGTAGTTTTCGGTATTATGATTATGTCATTTTGGATCAAGTATTCAATTCCTTGAATGAAAGTATTATCGTCAATTTGCTCTGTGGACCACCATGCAGTATTATTACGAATCCAATCTGGAATGGAAATATCACGCTTAGGTGTGATTGGATTGACTACGACTGGAATTGATGATTTGGCCAGATTATTGCCATCAAGGTTTTGAAAATTCAAATGAATTATTCCTGAAACATCTGCAGGGATTTCAAATTCAGCAATGTTATGCATGTCTCTAGAATCTGTACTCAAGCCGCTTTGTTTGTAAATAAGTCGGTCATTTTGGGATATTAGAAGATCATAATTTGTTGAAACGGGTTTGTTTTTTAGGAAGATATCTGTTATATCAAAAATTATTTTTGCTTTCGAGTCTGATCTGAGAGTTTCGGGCTCCCATGAAACAAGTATTCGAAATTGTCCGTTTTCAGTAACTGAGCTGAGTTGTGTAAATTTCAGGTTAGGCTTTATAACAAAATTCATCCCATTTTGATTTTCATGTGTTGCGAAAATTTTTTGGAGTTCATTTTGACTGATTATAAAATGAACAACTCTATTGTCTGAAAAAAAATCATCGATGGTTACAATATCATCAGATAACTTGACATCATTTACATACATTGAAAATCCTGAAACAAGCAAATCGCCAAATGTTTTTGGGATAATTATTTCTTGGTGAACTACTGAAGTTTGGTTGAGGTTTTCTGCAGTCCATTCAAATGGCATTGAAAATGAAATTACTTTAGAAGCAGAATCATAATTAAAATTACTTAATTCGTCATAGTATGTTATGGTACTAATTGTTTGAGTGCCAAAATTTGGATCATTGATTTGATGTTTTGTTGTCTGAGCTATAGAAATTCCTGCATTATAGACTAGTGGTTCGTCAAGTTTGTTGGAGTAGCTATTTGCAGTAATTACTGCTACATCAAATTTATACAGCCCACCTTCGGCAAGGTTAGGTCCTATGACATTGATTTTTCTACTTTCAAGTCCTAACAATGATCCAAAAAAACCTGAATCATTCTGCTCTTGTACCAAGATTTGTTCGGTTTCATCTGAGACAAAATTAAAGACTAGAAATCCGTTATCTGCTCTGAATTCTTTTTCAAACAGGAATTGTTCTCCACGTTCAGATTTTATAAGAAAGGTTACGTCTCTGAGAGTGATTTTTGAATCAAAATCGATCATCGAAAGCGAGATTTGCTGATCATCATTTTCATCTGGGTTGTTAGTCGATGAGGATACTTCCAATGTTACACGCTTGCCATCCAGTTCTACAGGGGGAAATGTTTCGCTTCCAACTCCATGGCCAAATGAATTACTTACTGTCAGAGAAGACAGAGTCAAGAACATTAATGAAAAAATGAAATAAGAACTTCTTTTCAACTAGTCTTGTTTTTGGTAAAGTCCATTTAAAAATATGGATTAAGTAATACTAAAAGATCTAATTTGATATCATAAAAATCTCAAACAAGAGTTAATACATCAAAAAAATATCAACATGTGTGCAAGTGGAAAGAAAAGAAAAACTTCGAACTGGTTACACAACTGGAACTTCAGCTACTGCTGCTGCAAAAGCATCTTTATTGTCACTAATTCATAAACGAAAAATTTCAGAGATAGATGTCAAGTTGCCCAAAGGCAGCATGATCAAAATTCCAATTCATTATTGTGAATTTGATGAAGACAAAGCAAGGTGTTCTGTGATTAAAGATGGAGGAGATGATCCGGATGTCACACATGGTGCTGAGATTATAGTTGACTTGGAGTTTACAGACAGAGTCAATGAAATTGAGATAGACGGAGGCGAAGGAGTAGGAGTTGTTACAAAGCCAGGTTTAGGACTAGAGATAAACAAGCCAGCAATAAATCCAGTTCCAAAAAAGATGATTAATGAAAATATCAGAGATATTGGCAAGGAGATTCTTTTAAAAAAAGGAATCAAAGTAACCATTTCCGTTCCAAAAGGAAGGGAACTAGGTCCCAAAACAGATAACCCAAGAATCGGAATTTTAAATGGAATTTCTATTTTAGGGACAAGTGGTATTGTAATTCCATTTTCAACTGCTTCATATGCTGCATCAATAAGACAAAACATTGATGTTTCTATTGCCATGGGAAATGATACAGTAGTTCTCACAACAGGTGGAAGAAGTGAAGATTTTGCAAAGAAGATTGTAGATTTGCCTGAACATTGCTTTGTTCAGATGGGTGATTTTTCAGGATATACCATGCAGCAGTGTGCAAAAAAAGGGATCAAAAAAGCATATGTTGTTGGGTTTATTGGGAAATTGACAAAGATGGCTGCAGGAGTAAAACAGACTCATGTTAAAGGCTCAAAAGTAGATATGAATTTTTTATCTGAAATTGCAAAAAATTGTAATGCAAGTCATGATGTCATTGAAAGAATTCTAAAGGCAAATACGGCAAGACATGTATCTGAAATCATTATAGAGAATAACGTTAAGGGATTTTTTGAAGAAATTTGCAACAAGACTTTTGCACACATGAAAAAGCATTCTG
>PFFZ01000061.1:1093-6123 GCA_002781805.1 Nitrosopumilales archaeon CG15_BIG_FIL_POST_REV_8_21_14_020_37_12 | reverse complement strand
TAAAATCATAAATAATTCAAAGAAAAAGCAGATGCATGAGAAATTTACGTAGTATGATAAAAACAGACAAACCACTAGTCATTCCAGGGGTTTATGATGCAATTGGTGCAAAGATTGCAGAAAAAGTCGGGTTTGATGCAATGTTTCAGACAGGATACGGAACGTCGGCAACATTGTTTGGAATGCCAGATTATGGATTCATTGGTGCAACTGAGACAGTTGACAATGCAAGGAGAATTTGCAGGGCAGTTTCTGTTCCAGTTATTGTTGACTCTGATACAGGATATGGAAATGCACTGAGTGTTTGGAAACTGGTAAAAGAATTGGAAGCTTCAGGAGCATCTGGGATTTTTCTTGAGGATCAAAGATGGCCTAAAAGATGCGGACATATGAAAGGAAAAGAAGTTGTTTCACAAGAAGAATACACAGAAAAGCTTGGAGCTGCATTAGATGCAAGAGAGAGTAAAGATTTCATCATAGTAGCAAGAACAGATGCAAGAGCAACAGAAGGATTAGATGCTGCAATTGAGAGAGGATTGCAAAACAAAAAGACAGGAGCTGATGCCATATTTGTTGAAGCACCAAGAACAGTTGAAGAGATGAAAAAAATTGGAAAGTCAATTAAAGCACCGCTCGTTGCAAACATGATAGAGGGAGGAGCAACGCCAATTAGTTCAGCCCAGGCATTACACAAAATGGGATTTAGAATAATTTTGTATCCACTTTCAGTATTATTTGCAAATACATATGCGACAATGAGCATACTGCAGGAATTAAAAAAGACAGGAACAACTTTGAAATCCAAACAGAACGTTGTGAGCTTTGATCAATTCAATGAACTGGTAGAATTGCAGAAATTCAGAAGATTGGAAAAAAAGTACGGTTTCTCAAAAATGGAATAAAAGAAAAAATTTCAAGTAAAGTGCAGTTATGCTGCGTTTCTCTTTACTTCAATTTCTATTGTTGAAACGTTTCGTGTTCTACCGTCTTGTGACTCTAGTGACTCGGAGCCAATTCTAATATTTCCGATAGAGTACCCTGCATTTTCTGTTTTGCGTGCAATGATTTGAGCTACATCTACAGCACGACCAATGCTGAGACCTCTAGCTTTGATGTTGACGGCTGGTAAGTTTGCCAATTGAATTAGCGTTGATGTAACATATGCCATCAATGGTTTCTTACCAATGAATATGGTGTCTCTGGCTTCGGTTGACATGACGTAAATGGTATTTAAGGATAATTTAAAGCTAAAAGAGGTTTTTGAATCTAGGAAAAAAATCCTAAAAAAATTGAACTATTATTAATCAGAATAAGGCGTTTGTTATCTAGTGAAAAGCATCATTGAAAAATTAGAGAGTGGAACAAGTCAAGAAAAAATCAATGCCTTAGAATCACTTGCATTTACAGGGGATTTAGAGATGATTAGAAAAATAATTTCCAAACTTGATGACAATGATATTCAGGTGAGAGGAGAAGCGTTTAGCTCTTTGATTCTAAATGAAAATGAAATTTCAGAGTTGCTGATAAAAAGTCTAAGCTCTGAGAGCAAGTATGTAAGAGGATATGTGGCACTTGTGTTGGCAAATAGAAACGACAGTAATGCAATACCTGAAATAATAAAATTGACAAACGATAAAAGTTCAATGGTAAGATCATGTGCATTAGGAGCTCTTGGTCACTTGAAAGCAAAACAAGCAAAAGAAGCGATAGAAGATTGCCTGACAGACTCAAACCTAGAAGTTAAGAAAAGTGCATTGCAGGCTGCAATATTAATTGACGATAAAATATCTGAAAATAGAATTAAAGAGATATCAAAAGAAAAAGATCCAGAACTTGAGAGACTCTTGGTAAATATCAAAAGAAAGAGTGGACCGGAAGGGATTTGAACCCTTGATCCGATGCATGCCATGCACCTATCCTACCAGACTAGACGACCGGCCCAATAATCAGAAAACTGATCGAATAACGTTTTTCAAATTGGTTATTAACGTTTAGCGGTTAAAGTGAAAATATAATGTTAAAAGTAGCACAAGATATTTAACCATAATTTTCATTGTTGAATTGTTATGGTAGTAGATAACAAAGCAACTGTCACATATGTTCAGTTGTTAAAAGAAGATCTTGTAATTATCAGACTAGTTCCAAAAGACGGTCCTGTACCAGAATACAAAGCTGGTCAGTTCATCACATTAGGATTACCAAACCCAGTAGAAGGTGGAAAAATTGTTAGACGCGCATATTCAATTGCATCGCATCCTGAAAACAGGAAATACATCGAGCTTGTAATTAGATGGGTTAGAAAACCACTTCCGGGCAGATTGACTACACAGATATTCAATCTAAAAGAAGGTGACGAGATTTTATGGTTAAAGCCAACAGGCAGAGCACTCTTGATAAATCAAGAAATGCCAAACGGAGATCCAGACACTAGACGTATAGTTTGCATTGGTGGAGGTACTGGTCTTGCACCGTTTGTTAGTTTTGCTCAACACTTACATGACATTGGGGACAAGAGAGAGATCATCGTACTTCATGGTGCAAGTTATGTTGACGAATTAAGCTACAAAGATCTTTTGACGGGATTGGAAGATGAGAGCATTGCAAAAGGAAAAGATGTTTGGAATTTTAGATATAGAGCAGCAATAAGCAGACCACAAGAATGGTTCAATAGATCATGGGCAGGTCAGGTAGGCAGAGTCGAAACATTTCTCAGACCAAGAGACAACGGAATGTCACCACTAGAAGAATTGATCGGGGATAAAATAACGAAAGAAAACACAATTTTTTACGTTTGTGGCTGGCAAGGAACAATTGACGGGGTAATGGACTTCCTAAAACCAAAAGGCTTTGTCACAGAACACGATAAACGTGAAGACGGAAGCTTTGAAGTCAAATACGAATCTTACGGATAGAAGTTTTTTAAAGAAATAAAATCAGCAGTGTAAAGTTACCTACGGGGACGTAGGTTAGCTTGGTATACTGCCAGTCTCGGGTGCTGGAGATCATGGGTTCAAGTCCCATCGTCCCCACCAAGATTCAATCATTGAAATATGACAGAATTTAACAGAGCATAATTGAGCACAGCACTCTATCTTGCACATCTAAATCCAGTAACAAACGCCCATATTGAAATCATAAAGGAATTACAAATGAAGGCAGATACGGTAAAGATTATGCCAGTAGTATTCAAGGCCAAAGACAGAGAGATCAACAGCAAGAGTTTTCCATTTAGTTTTGAGATAAGAAAAAAGATGCTAGAGTCTGTTTTTGCAGATGCCATCACAATTACAGACGACTATGCGTTTTTTGCCCCATTCAAGAAATATTTTCCCCCTCTACTGTCTCCAAAGTCATGGGAGTTAAGAAAGCAAGTTCTCAGAGGAGTTAATGACGAGTTTTTTTCATACACAGGAGACAAGGCAGAAGGAATTATGCTGAAAATATACAGATTAAAACCAAAGATTGGAAAAAGAAAGGCAATTTCTGCAGCATCAGTTAAAGAAAAGATGTATGATGCAGCACTTGGAAACAACACAGATTGGAAGAGCGATGTACCTGAAAGCATATCTAAGATTATTGAAGAGGAATGGGAGATTGTCAAAAAATTTGCAAAATCTGAGGACATGACAACCAGAGTTGCAGGTATGAAATTCCCTAAGGAAGGATGGTCTTCCAAATAGATTAATACCGAATCGATAAAAAAAAATTGTGAAACTTCCTCTCTCAAAATATGTTTGGTTTGATGGAAAATACATCCCAACAGAAAAAGCGCAGATTCCAATCACAACACATGCAATTCATTATGGAACATCAATCTTTGAGGGGATAAGGGCTTACTGGAATGGAAAAAATCTTTTTGTGTTTAGATTAGATGAGCATGTAAAGAGATTCAGACGTTCCGGGCAGTTTTATAACATATCATTAAATTTTACAGACAAGCAAGTAATCGACGCAATAATTGGGATTTGTAAGAAAAATAATTTAAAAAAATCATGTTACATTAGACCATTTTATTTTGTTGGAGATTATGGAATTAGCCTTCATGTTACAGAAAAATCTCCCACACATTTTGCAATCTTTACCTTTCCATTTGGAGATCTATTTGACAAAAATGGAATAACTGCAGGAATAGTTTCATGGAGAAAATTCTCTGATCAATCAACCCCACCTCAAGCAAAAATGGGTGGAAACTACCTAAATTCAATCATAGCAACACAAGAGGCAAAAAGAAATGGGTTTGACGAGGCAATACTTTTAGATCATAACGGGAATGTAAGCGAGGCACCAGGAGAAAACATATTCATTGTCAGGGATTCAAAGATAATTACACCGCCAATTTCATCATCTGCCCTGGAAGGAATTACGCGTGATGCAATAATAAAAATTGGAAAAGATCTAGGAATCGAGGTGGAAGAAAGAGACATAGCTCGCAGCGAATTAGCAATATCTGATGAGATATTTCTCACAGGTACTGCAGCAGAGATAACCCCCATAATTTCAATAGATGGGAAGAAAATCAGCAATGGAAAGCCAGGAAACATAACCCAAAAAATGATGCGAGAATATACAGACATAGTAATGAACAAAAATGACAATTACTCGTACTGGTTGACAGCGGTGTATTAGATGAAGATCGTTCAGATCGGGACAGGAGGATGGGGAAAGAACCATACACGTATTTTGTCGCAACTAGGTGTTTTAGTTGCAGTTTGCGATGCAGATGCAGAACGCAGTAGAGAATATGGAGAAAAATATTCAGTGAATCACTATACATCAATTGATGAATTACTAGAACATGAAGAGTTTGACGGAGTGTTTGTAGTAACCCCGACATCAACCCACACAGACATTGCAACAAAGATGATAGAATCTAAAAAACACGTATTTGTAGAAAAACCACTGACATACAAGTCTGAAGATGGTGAAAGACTAGTCAAGTTAGCAGAAAAAAACAAAGTAATTCTCACATGCGGATATATCGAACGGTTTAATCCTGCAGTAGGTATTGTAAAAAACTTTCTCAACGAAAA
>PFFZ01000061.1:0-1034 GCA_002781805.1 Nitrosopumilales archaeon CG15_BIG_FIL_POST_REV_8_21_14_020_37_12 | reverse complement strand
TCAAAGATGTTGGAATTATTTACGACACGTCAGTTCACGATATTGACACAGCAAATTGGCTTTTTGACGATATGCCAGTAGTTGTTTTTGCAAGAGCTGGCCAAATAAATCACGAACACGAAGATTTTGCAAACATCATGTTAGGATATAAAAATCAAAAAACTGCAATAATATCATCAAATTGGATTACGCCAAAAAAAGTCAGAACTTTTAGCGCTGTTTGCACAGAAGCAGTAATCACGTCTGATTTTATTTCGCAAGAAGTCAGAGTTGAGAAAAATCAAGATACCGAAATTCCTCGAAATGAGAAAAAGGAGCCGCTTTTGCTTGAAATTGAAAGTTTTTTGGGAGCAATAAAGGGAAAGAATGATCTAGTCGTAAAGCCACAACAGGCAGTAAATGTTACAAAAATAGCAGAGGCGGCACTTTTATCTAGTCAAAAAGGCGTTCCAATCTATCTGGAGTTAAAATGAACAAGACAATGATGGACATCTTAGCATGTCCAATAGACAAGAATCACCCGTTGGAATTATTTGAGATTAAAGGAAAAGACAATGTTGTGTCTGAAGGAGCTCTGTTTTGTCCAAAGTGTTCAAGATTTTATCCAATAATAGAGGACATACCAATAATGCTTCCAGATGAATTGCGAGATAAAAAACAGGAAATAGAGTTCCTCAAAAACTACAAGGACAAGCTGCCTGAAAAAATTATTACAAAGGCAAACCCATGGCACCTGTGATATAGTTGGTTACAAATTTTATTTCAGACAAGGCCAAGATTGGAGAAAATACAAAGATTTGGCACTTTTCATATATTGGAGACAATGTGGATATTGGTAAGAATGTGAAGATTGGCTCTCTGGTTCATATTGATTATAATGTAAAAATTGGAGACAATACAAAGATAGAAGGTCAAGCATACATCCCTCCACTATCAAGAATTGGAAACGGAGTGTTTATCGGACCAGCTGCTGTTCTGACTAATGACCCTTATCCAATGTGTGACAAGATGGTGGGAGTCACAATTGAAGATAA
>PFFZ01000018.1:4408-6164 GCA_002781805.1 Nitrosopumilales archaeon CG15_BIG_FIL_POST_REV_8_21_14_020_37_12 | reverse complement strand
GATCATTTGATCAAGTTGTGTCAATAGTTCTCGTTCAGATGGAGTAATTTAATTTTAGATTAAAAATTGTCATTTATGACCCAGAGTTGTTAGATTAGACAAAATACTAAATTTCACACACAGTATTTCTGGAGAAAATATAATAGAAGATTACAATTAGGCTCAACATGGAGACAAAAAACATCGGCCTGCGAGGAATCGAGGTTGCAGACACGAGAATCTCCAACATAGATGGAGAAAAAGGCAAGCTGATTTATCGCGGTTATGACATTTTAGATCTTACAAAAAATTCCAACTTTGAAGAGACGGCATATCTGCTGCTTTATGATGAGCTTCCAACAAAGGACCAGCTTTCAGAGTTTAATGCCAAACTAATTGATGCAAGATACATCCCTAAACAGATGCAGAAAAACATGGGAAACTGGAGAAAGGACGCAGACCCCATGGACATGCTCCAGGCATTTGTGGCAGCTCTTGCAGGCTATTATGATGAAGAGTTTGCAGACAAGAATGCAAGCTACGACAGAGCGATAAATCTGATTGCAAAGATACCCACAATCATTGCAAGCTGGCAAAGAATCAGAAATGGTTTGGATATTGTTGATCCAGACTCATCGCTGGGTCATGCGGCAAACTTTCTTTACATGATGTCCGGAGAAAGACCAGATCCAGAGGTTGAGAAGATATTTGACGTGTGTCTTATACTGCATGCAGATCACACATTTAACGCATCCACATTTACTGCAAGACAGGTAGCATCAACAAGGGCACACATGTATTCAGCATCAAGTGCTGCAATCGGGGCACTAAGTGGAGAATTGCACGGAGGGGCAAACACAGAGGTAATGAAGATGCTGCTAGAGATTGAAACCATTGACAAAGTGGAGCCATGGATTAAGGAGCAGATAGCAAAAGGTCAGAGGATAATGGGAATGGGACATGCAGTATACAAAACATACGATCCAAGGGCACAAGTGCTCAAAGAACTATCAAGAAAACTTGCCGAAAAAACAGGAGAGCCATGGTTTGCAATGACTGAAAAAGTAGAGACGGCAACAATTGCAGAGATGAAAAAACAGAAAGGCCGTGACATTTATCCCAATGTCGATTTGTATAGTGCATCAATTTACTACATGCTAAAGATTCCAGTTGATCTAAACACGCCAATATTTGCAATATCAAGAGTTGTAGGATGGGCCGCACATATTATCGAAGAAAAGTTTGCAGAAGCCGCACCAAAACCTGCACTGTATAGACCCAAAGCATCCTATGTAGGAAAATACTGCGGGCCTGAGGGATGCGAATACAAACCGCTTGACTTGAGAAAATAATTTCTAATTTCTAGTGTTTAACCACTCTTTGGCTTTGGAATTTACATCATGTTTGTACAGCACTTCAAAGACCATGTCGTAAAACGTGATGCCCTTCTTCTGTGCCTGATCATCAAGCCACCTTATCCCATCTGCCAATTCAGGATCATACTCTGAAAATTCAACCAACTCATCTACCATCTTTGAAAAGAACGCGTGGGATTCAAGCATACGTACCCCTTTCAATCTTTGATCATAAGTGGGGGATTCAAATTATATTAACAAAAAACCCCTTTTTGATTGACAATTGGAACATGTTTTCTACTCAGATGGTACGGCCAAAAAAATCTCATGGTCAATTCAGACAAAGGATTTGATCATAAACCAGAGCAGAGAACACCCTCAGATATACATGGACAAAGTCAGCACAGTTCAATCAAAGTACA
>PFFZ01000018.1:2376-4351 GCA_002781805.1 Nitrosopumilales archaeon CG15_BIG_FIL_POST_REV_8_21_14_020_37_12 | reverse complement strand
ACAGTGTGATCATAAAATTAGACGAAGTCTCAATGTACGAGCACCTGGAATCAAACAAAGAAGCACATGATGAATTTATCAAAAAAAGAATCAAGTTCATCAAGCAGCTGATAGCGCAAAGAAATCTAAAAGTCAGATATGAATTAATTTCAGCAAAGGAAAACATTGCCCAAAAAATAAGTTAATGCAAAGGAGCTTAAGACCAAAAACGATTTGTTACTTGGTGACAGCTCCAATGCAGTTTGTAAATCTGCTATACCTTGGAATCATAAAAGAAAGACATGTTCAATTTGATTGACCATATTCAGAATCATTTTACGCGATCAACACAGAAATTGTTAAAAATATGCACAGAATATAAAAAAAATATAATAAAACACGCAGCATAATTGATTAGCTTTATTTATTGTCCATTTTTTGTTAGATCAAATGGCAGGTATAGACAAAGCTGCAATTGCATTTTCAATCGCAATTGTAGCTGTCGGCGTAGGATTTGCATTCTATATGGGCGCAGTCCAAGATGCCGGTCCAGTTGTCACCACTCCAGTATCTTCAGGGACAGTTGAGCAAAAGACTCAAACAGATCCGTTTGCAGACATTGCAAACAAAGTCAAGGAAGCTCCTGCAAAACCAATGAAGGCAGGTTGGGACAGACTCACATCAGAGCAAGATCCCGGCATGGGCCATGAGACCCATCAACTTGCAATCATTTTGGCACCAAGTGACAAAGTATATTCAGGTACACTCAGTTACGATGCATCTGAGCCAATACAACTAGTCACACTACATGGTCCACTAGCAGAGGGAGATGACAAAGGACAAGCAATTTGGACTCCAGACGGAGAGACAAAGTTTGCATTAACATTTGTTGATCCAAAGAATGCAAAAGGCGAATGGAAATTTGCCGGTAATGCATTAGCAGTACACACAATGAAAACCACACCATTCATAGTTGATTACAAAGTAGACTATAAAGAAAAACCAATGTCTGAGACAGTAATGACTGGCACAGTACAGTCAGCACAGGATCCAGGCATGGGCCACGAATCACACCAACTTGCAGTGCTACTAGCACCATCAAGTGAGGTATATTCAGGAATTCTTTCATACTCTGCTTCTGAGAACATTCAACTAGTTTCACTAAGGGGACCAGTCGGAGATGATGAAAAACCAACAAAGACTTGGACGCCAGACGGTGAAACAATTTTTGAATTGACATTAGTTGATCCAAAAAATGCAATGGGATCATGGGAATTTTCAGGCAATGCATTAGCAGTTCACACAATGAACCCAACTGAATTTACTGTGAGTTATTCTGTAAGTGCAAAAGCAACTGCAGGAAAAACTGTCGAATTGAAAGAAGACATGAAGGTTGCAGAAACAACCACCACACCAAAACCTTCTGGTCCAAAGACAGTAACTGTCGAGATTCCATCAGGAACAGCAGTTCCAGGATGTGAAGAAACCAACGAATGCTACATTCCAGCATCAGTCTCAATCAACGTAGGAGACACTGTAGAGTGGAATAATGCAGACACGGCAGCACACACAGTAACAAGTGGAAGTCCAGCAGATGGCCCCTCGGGCGCATTTGATAGCAGCTTACTCATGGGAGGCAAACAATTTGCACACACATTTGAGAAAGCAGGAAGCTATGATTACTTCTGCATGGTACATCCATGGATGATTGGCGACGTTCAAGTGAACTAAAACCATACTTTTCTTTTTTCTTATTTGATCTGACTCTTTCTTATTGCTCGATTGTATGCAACACCAAAACGATGTGCTTCATCCCTAGCATGCTGTAGAACTTTCAGGGCATCATCATTTTTTGGAATGGTGATCGGGTTTTTTTGGTGCGGGACAAACACCTCCTCATTTTCTTTTGCCAAGGACACACAGGGTATCTTGATTCCAAGTGAGCGCAGCGATGAAAGTGCAGCATTTAGCTGACCCTTTCCCCCATCAATCAAAA
>PFFZ01000018.1:285-2216 GCA_002781805.1 Nitrosopumilales archaeon CG15_BIG_FIL_POST_REV_8_21_14_020_37_12 | reverse complement strand
GCCGACTGCAAAGTCTTCCCCATGGTTTGATATGTCAAAGCATTCAATGACGGTGGGAATCTTGGACAAGTCAAGAATCTCCTTTAATTTTGCCAAGCCAGGACTACCACCTTGCAAGTGTACCAAAGATATATTTTTTAAAATCAAACTGATGATGTCTTTTTTCTTTCCTTTTTGGGGGCGTTGAATCTCAACGTTGAATCCTGCCTGTTCAGACAATAATGATTCCAAGAGTTCCACATTGTCAGGCAAATGACTGACATAGATGAATCTAGGAATTTTGTGTGTAGAGTAGTACTGGTAAAGAAAGTTTGAAAAAGAGTTGTCCCCCACTAGATCAAAAAAGAACCTGTCACTGTCACGAATGACGCCATTGATCATCCTAAAAGTCATCACAGTGATAGTTTGGTTTTGCTCGCCCATTCCAAAATACTCCTCATCAGAGTTTTTGACATATTCCATCTTCTGCTTTGTTTGTAGGCTACCCAAACGAATCAATGTATCACGAATGTCTTTGGCGCGCTCAAACTGTTGTAATTGTGCAGCGTGCTTCATCTCATCTTCCAGCTTTTGTGAAAAAACTTTTGTTTGATCTTTGCCTTTCAAGACATCTTCAAGAGACTGGACATGATCAGGATACCGGTCTTGTGCTTCTTTGAACTCGCACGGTCCTTCGCAATTTCCCAGATGGTACTCCAAGCACACTTTTTTTGGAAGTGTCTTGCATATTCTGATTTGGAATGCTTTTCTCAGGGTTCCTATTGTCAGCAGCTTTGAGCTTCCTTGTGTGAATGGGCCAAAAAATTTTCCTTGTCCAAGAAACTTCCCGTCACGTGTTCGGCGTGCAACAAGGAGTCGCGGATACTTTTCATCTGTAATGCGAAGATATGTGTAGCGTTGCTGATCCTTTAGTTCTATGTTAAAGCGAGGCCTGTATTTTTTTATCATGTTTGACTCTAAAAGAAACGCCTCGCTCTCATTGTCAGTCAAGACAAACTCAATGTCAGCTATATTCTCAACTAGTTTCCGAGTTTTGTAATTTTGGTTTTTTAGAAAATACGATCTGACGCGATTTTTTAGATTTTTTGCTTTTCCAATGTAGATGATTTTTTTATCAGAATCTTTCATGAGGTAGATGCCAGGATTTGACGGAATCTTGATTGAGGATATATCAAATGTCATTTTTTCAGCAGTTTTTTCAGGTATTTGCCAGTATAGCTGCCAGGAGATTTTGATACCTGCTCAGGGCTGCCAGATGCAACAACAGTCCCACCCTCATCTCCCCCTTCAGGTCCAAGGTCTATCAGCCAGTCGGCGTTTTTGATCACATCCATGTTGTGCTCAATTACCACCACGGTATTTCCCAGATTTACGAGCCTGTTTAAAACATCAAGTAGTTTCTGAACGTCAGCAAAATGCAATCCCGTCGTAGGCTCATCTAAAATATACAGAGTTTTTCCGGTACCGCGTTTTGACAACTCTGATGCAAGCTTTACTCGTTGAGCCTCTCCGCCAGAAAGAGTCGTGGATGATTGGCCCAATTTGATGTAACCCAACCCGACATCATAGATTGTCTGGAGTTTTCTTTTGATGGCAGGCACATTCTCAAAAAATTCCAGTGCCTCATATGCAGTCATGTCTAAAACATCAGAAATGTTTTTGCCTTTGTATAAAACACTCAGGGTTTCAGAGTTGTATCTTTTTCCTTTGCATTCATCGCATTTTACATAAACATCAGATAGAAACTGCATTTCAATTTGCTTGACGCCGTCACCATCACATGCAAAACACCTACCATCTGCGACATTAAATGAGAATTGTCCCGGCGCATATCCTCTTTCTTTTGAGAGTTCTGTGTTTGCATACAATTCCCGAATCGGAGTAAATGCGCCGATGTACGTTGCAGGGTTTGAACGGGGAGTTCTACCTAT
>PFFZ01000018.1:0-276 GCA_002781805.1 Nitrosopumilales archaeon CG15_BIG_FIL_POST_REV_8_21_14_020_37_12 | reverse complement strand
GTCAATGGCAATCACCTTGTCAATATTTTCAAGGCCGGAAATTTCTTTATGACTGCCAGGTTTGGTATTTGACTTGTAAAAATGATTTTCCAATGCCTTTAGAAGAATGTCATTGATCAGGGTAGATTTGCCAGAACCTGACACTCCGGTGACTGCTACAAAAAGACCCAACGGAATTTCAACGTCGATGTTTTTTAGATTGTTTTCAGATGCCCCCCTGATCAAAAGAGAGCCATAGTTGTTTCTCTGCTTGTTTTCCAGTCGGATCAACGAGTT
>PFFZ01000089.1 GCA_002781805.1 Nitrosopumilales archaeon CG15_BIG_FIL_POST_REV_8_21_14_020_37_12 | reverse complement strand
TTCAACTTTAGCATTACAGATCTTTTGAAGAATTTTAATTGCTGTTAAATGCTGTGGTTTTAGTCCAGGATTTTTTCTATTTTGTCTTATCTTTTCTAAAATTATGGGTCTTCTTGTAATGCATGATAACGTTAATGCTGTACGAACAATTTGACCTCCTCCTTCTCCAAATGACCCATCAATTTTTAAAAATTCCACAATTTTTCAATATTTGTTGCCCTTATGATAGTTTTTTAAAATAAACCTGCAAACAACTCATATGAACGGATTACTGATTGGACGATTTCAACCATTTCATCTAGGCCATCTTGCTGCATTAGAGTATGCATTGTCTACAGTTGACAATCTGTGGATTGGTTTAGGAAGCTCAAATAGACCATGTGAAAAAAATAATCCCTTTTCTGCTGATGAAAGAAAACAAATGATCTTAGACTCTATTGATGATTCCATGAAAAAACGAATTCAAATTTATCCTATACCGGATCTTGAAAATCACATTAAATGGATTGACTTGATCGATACAATTGTTCCAAAATTTGACATTGTATTCACAAATGATGATCTAACCAAACATCTTTACTCTAAACGAAATATCAAAGTTCTTTCAATTCCTTTCACAAACAGGGATGTTCTTTCTGGAACAAATATACGAGATTTGATAATCAGCGATCAAAAATGGGATGATTTGGTACCAATGGGAACCAAACATTTTCTAAATTCAAATAGTGCTAAACAGCGATTGAAAAATCTCTAATTATAAATAAACCCGGAAAGTACGTCCAATGGCGTAAATTATGGAATATCTCTCTATGCTACCTGGCCCAACAAATGTGCCTAATCGAGTAATGAGAGCTATGCTTGCTCCAATAATTAATCACAGAAGTGACGATTTTGTAGAATTATACACTGATGTTGTGAAAAAAACTCAGCAAGTTTTTGAAACACAAAATGATATTGTTGCCCTATCTGCATCTGGAACCGGTGCAGTAGAAGCAGGTGTGATAAATTTAATTAAAAAAGGTGACAAAGTCATCATTCCAGTTAATGGTGAATTCAGTGGTAGACTAGCGCAATTAATTGAAAATCAAGGAGCTAATGTTGTGAAACTTCAAACTCCACCAGGACAAAATGCGACTTTTGATCAGGTTAAAGAAGCATTTGATAATAATAAAGATGTTAAAGCATTCTATGTTGTTCATAATGAAACCTCAACAGGGACGATGGTGAATTATCTTGATAGGGTATCTGACTTAACATCAAGAAATGGCGCATTCTATGTTGTAGATTCTGTTTCATTACTCGGTGGTGCTCCACTTCCAGTTGATAAGTGGAACATTGACGTATGCATGACTGGTGCGCAAAAAGCAATTGCTGCCCCTCCAGGAATCTCTCCTATTTCTATTAGTTCTAAAGCCAAAAAATACATGATTGAAAACCCTCCCTCTACAATGTATTTCAATTTAGCAAGATATTTCAAATATTATGATGAAGAAAAACATACTCCTTTCACACCTGCACTTCCATTACTTTATGCATATAGAGAAGCATTAACAATATTGCTGGAAGAAGGATTACAAAATGTCTTTAAACGTCATAAAGTTTGTTCAGATGCGTTATACTCTGGATTAAGCGCGATAGGTCTGACTCCATTTGCCAAAGAAGAAGATCGTTCAATCTCAATTGTCGCATTAAATTACCTAGATGGACTAGAAGACAAGACTTTTAGAAACACACTAGCTGATAAATTCAAAGTATTAGTTGCAGGTGGATTTGGGAATCTTAAAGGTAAAGTCTTTAGAGTTGGATGCATGGGAGAAGTTAGTTCATATCATGTAATGAGAACAATCTCTGCAATTTCATCTACATTAGCTATGATGGGATATGATGTAGATACTCAAGCAGGTCTAAAGACAGCTGAAGAAAAACTTAAAGCTCTCTGATCCATGTTAACTTAATATAAGGAAATTCGAGACCGATCACATTGACTTTCAATAAAGGTTCACTAATACTTGTAGATTATACTGCTAAAGTAAAGGATTCTGGAGAAGTCTTTGATACAACTATTGAGGAAGAAGCAAAAAAACATTCTATTCATGAATCAAATGTAAAATATCAACCAAAACTTGTTTCAATTGGTGAGGTCTCATATCCAGTCCTTAAAGGACTTGACGAAGCATTAGCAAAAACATCCGTTGGAGACAAACTTACTGTTGAGGTAACACCAGACAAAGGATTTGGTGAAAGAGATTCAGGAAAAGTCAGAATGATTCCAATCAGGAAACTAGGTGAAGATGCGGAAAAAGTTTCTGTTGGCGATACCATAGAAATTGATAACAAGAGAGGAATTATTCGCTTTATTGGTTCAGGTAGAGTCCAAATCGATTATAATCACAAGTACGCTGGCAAAACAATTCTTTATGATGTTAATGTAGTAAAATCACTTGATTCACCTCTAGATAAGGTAGATGGAATTCTTCAGAGTAGATTACCATTAGAAAATTCCAAAGTAAATTTTGAATTAAAGGATAATGAAGTAAGCATCACCATTCCAGAAGAAATTCTAAGAGCCGATGGACTGCAAATTATGAAGCATTTTATTCAACTAGACATATTCAAATTTGTTCCATCTTTGGAAAAAATCAATTTTGTTGAAACACACCTAAACAAGCAAGCTCAAAAGAAAACCGAAACCAACGATCAAAAAACTCCTGAACCAAAAGCAGCTTAAATCAAATTACTTTAGTACTCTTAGCAAGATTCCGTGCTTTTCTTTCTGTCATTCCCACTTCTTTTAATATGGTATATCGTTCAGGTCTCAAACTTTGTGCCATTACTAACGCATTAATCACCTCTTCTTCTTTTAGACCAATTTGTTTTGCCGTTATCGGTGCTCCGACATCTTTTAATGCTTTTGCAATTTTTTTCCAATCTTGTCCTTGTAATTTTGCCATCATGATTGATCCAATTCCACATTTTTCACCATGTAATCCCCTTCCTGGTGCAATTTTATCAAGTGCATGAGAAAATAGATGTTCTGCCCCCGAACATGGTCTACTGCTTCCTGCAATACATGATGCAACACCTGCACTGATCAGTGCCTCCACAATGATTCTTGCATCCAAGCCTTTCCGTGAACTCTTTGGGTTTTTAAAAACTATCTTGGCACTCATTAAGGCTAGTTCTGCTGAATACATACCGTAATACTCCCCCGTTTTTTGATGACCTAATTGCCAATCTCTAACTGCAATGATATTTGCAATTAAATCCCCACATCCACTAGCAAGAAGTTTTGTAGGTGCTTTTTTGATAATGTCAATGTCTACAAAAACCCCTAATGGAGCTGTAGCAACTATGGAATGAGGCTTGTCACTTTTCACTGAAACAAATGGACTGGCCATTCCATCATGTGAAGCTGCAGTTGGTACACTTACAAATGGAATCTTCAAGTTATATGCAACCATTTTTGCGGTATCTACAGAACGTCCTCCACCCACTCCTGCAACAATCTGACTGTGATCTTTTTTTACATCCTCTTCAATCTGACTTAAACTTTCTATTTTGTTATCCTTTGATGTATGCCAAACAAATGCAATTTTTTTTGTTTTTAACGATTTTTCAATCTGATCCTTTAAGATTTTTTTCACATGTATTCCAGAAATCAGTGATACTTTTTTGGGCTTGTTTAAAATATGCAAAAATTCTCCAAATTCACCAATATTCTTTTCACCTACTACAATTAGCCTTGGTAGCTCCATTGTATGTGACTGCATGCGATCATGCCTTTTTGTCATTATTTATCATTTCAAGGGATCAAAAAGTTATTTAAAAGGGTGTCATGTCAGTTAGATTATCTTAGGTGTATTTTTTGTCAAATAACGTTCAAGAAAAAATTCTGCATGGGACTACCACTGTAGGTATTAAAGTAAAAGATGGTGTAGTTTTGTGTGCAGACATGAGAGCAAGTGCTGGTTACTTTATTGCAAACAATAATACAATGAAAATTCAGAAAATTGATGATCATGCGGGATTGACACTTGCAGGAGGCGTTGCTGATGCTCAAAATATTGTTGACATTTTACGATATCATTCAAATTTGCATAGGGTCGAAAAGCAAGGCCCAATTGCAATCCATTCCCTTGCAAGACTTTGTTCTCTCATTTTTCACCAAAATCGTGGCTATCCATTCATGGCAGATATTTTGGTTGGTGGCTATGATGAAGATGGACCAGCACTATTCAATATTGATATGTTTGGCTCAGTTGAAAAGAAAAATTATGTTACAACAGGAAGCGGTTCTCCTGTTGCATATGGTACGTTAGAGGAAGAATATCGTTCTGATCTAACAATCGAAGAAGCAAAAAAAGTTGCTCTTAGAGCAGTAAAAGCCGCAATAGTAAGAAATATTGGTACCGGTGATGGAATTAACATTGCCGTAATGGACAAAGACGGATTCCGTCTGTTGACCAATGAACAAAAGAAAGCAATCATCGAACTTTAGTGATTTAATGCAACGTAAACAACAGCAAAAAGAAATATCTTCTAGCCAAAATATAATGGCCACAATACTGCAAAGTATTCCAAAAGAAGCTCATGTAACTAAAATAGAATATGAAGGTCCACGAATCGCACTTTATACTAACGCACCTCGTTACTTGATGGAAAACAATGAAACAATTTCAAATCTTGTTAATATAATTAAAAAAAGAATTGTAGTCAGAACCGATGAATCAATCAGAAAAACAGAGGAAGATGCCAGAAAAATTCTTAATGACTGCATCCCAAAAGAAGCTAATTTTCAAGGCGCATTCTTTGACACTGCTACTGGTGAAGTATCTATCGAAGCAAAAAGACCTTGGTTACTTCAAAGAGATGCAAAGGAATTCAATCATGCTGAAATAACTGAAAAAATAGGCTGGAAACTTCGTATAAGAAAAGCAACTACAATACCTTCACGTACAATCCAAACAATTAATGCAAATCTAAAACAGTCTTCGGCTGAAAGAAGTAAGCAATTCAGACAAATTGGTGATGAGATTTTTAGACCAAGACTAGCACAAAGATCAGAAGTATCTCTTCTTACTCTAGGTGGATTCGGGCAAGTCGGAAGATCATGCATGCTTTTATCTACCCCTGAGAGCAAAATTCTTGTCGATTGTGGTATAAACCCAGGCGCAAAACATCCTATGGATGCATTTCCTAGATTAGATTGGGCAAACATTACTCTTGATGAATTGGATGCCATTGTAATAGGACATGCCCATCTTGATCATACTGGATTTTTACCAGCATTATGTAAATTTGGATACAAAGGGCCAATCTATTGTACTGAACCAACACTTCCAATGATGAACTTGATTCAATTAGACGCAATCAAGGTAGCCGCTGCACAGGGAAGAACTCCTATGTATTCTGAAAGAGATGTAAAGCAAATCATGAAGCAAGCAATTACTTTACCCTATGGAACCGTTACTGATATTTCTCCTGATATTAAACTAGTTTTAGCAAACGCTGGCCATATTTTAGGCTCAGCATTATGTCATTTTCACATTGGAAATGGAGATCATAACTTCGTTTATTCAGGTGATATTAAATTTGGAAAAAGCATATTGTTTGAGGCCGCAAGTTGGAATTTTCCACGTGTAGAAACACTATTGGTTGAGAGTACATATGGAGCAAAAGAAGACATTCAGCCATCAAGACAAGAAGTAGAGTCTGCCTTCATTAATGCTGTCAACAATACTCTTGCTGATGGAGGCAAAGTACTCATTCCTATTCCCGCAGTTGGTCGTGCCCAAGAAATTATGATGGTAATTGATCATTACATGAAATCTGGAGAAATGGTGGAAGCTCCTGTTTTTACTGAGGGAATGATATCAGAAGCATCTGCAATTCACGAAGCATATCCAGAATATCTTGCAAGAGAATTAAAACAAAAAATCCTTGAAACTGATGATAATCCATTTGATTCTGAATATTTCACCAATATTGAACATGCAGATGCAAGAGAAGAACCAATGAGAGAAGATTCACCATGTATCATTTTGGCAACTTCTGGAATGCTTGAAGGGGGCCCTGTTTTAGAATACTTCAAAAACATTGCTCCTGATAAAAAAAACAAAGTTCTGTTTGTTTCATACCAAGTGAATGGAACTTTAGGAAGAAGAGTCTTAGATGGCTCAAAACAAGTTTCAATGTTAGGCAAAGAAGGCAAAGTTGAAGTTGTTACAATTAATTGTAGTGTAGAAAAACTTGATGGATTCAGTGGACATAGTGACTATAATCAACTCATGTCTTTTGTACAACGATTACGACCAAAACTTCGTAGAGTTCTTGTGAATCATGGTGAAAGAAAGAAATCAGAGAATCTTGCAATGAACATTCGAAGAATGTATCGTATTCCTGCTCATTACCCGCAAATTCAAGAAGCTATTAAATTATTTTAGATCGTATTCAGGCTTCCAAATTTTAATATTTGATGGAGCAACAATAATTCTCTCTTCACCCAATCTTGCAATATCTGCACCTGCAGTTTTTGCAATAGAATATAGTTCTTCTACTACCTTACGTAGCTGCTCTACATCTTTTTGAGCTAAAGGCGTGACTCTAAGAATTAGAATCATCTCTTTTTTAATATCTTCTTTGATTGAATGCACATCACTAATATCACGAATAGTTATTGCTTTCAAATATGTTGGACTTTCCTGTTTTTGCATCCTTGAAGAAAATTCGATCTACTCCCTCAAAAACTCTTCCTTAGTTTTAACTAATTTTTTAAAGATTCCACGCCTAAATTCTAAATTTGATATACGACTCTTCACTAACAGATTTGGATAGGATTTCTTGCTTGGAATTTTCCTTGCTTGTAATTACATAAACTTGTTCATCTTTTGGAGCATCAGAATAACGAAGAGTTACTGATGCTGCAAATTCAACGTGTTGAGATGCATTCTTTCCTCGCAATATTGAAACTGGACCTACATAATCACGTGCTTCCAATAAAATATCTTCTGGTAACGCAATTGCCTTTATCATTTCATTCTCATCCTTGTTTCTTCCAACAACAAATTTAGTTTGTTCGTCTAATCTGAAATGTCTTCCAATTTTTAGTAAATCAATATCATTTATTGTTGGAGTTTCAACATGTTCAAACAAATCTTTAGCTTTTATTCCAAAAGTTGGATCTGTTAAAAGACAACCTCCACCAGCATTTGGTGGATTTTCTATCCCGTATTTTTTTGCCATCTCTAATTGATTTTTTCTCGTTCTACCTTTTATCATTCCCATATTTTCTCTTTTGATCAATCCTTCTTTTTCAGGATCAGTTTCTGGAAGTAATCCTGCAGAAAGTGGTCTTACAATCTTTCCCACAAGTCCTGATTCCTTTTCTATAGTTCTTAATGCAGGTGCATGTTGACTCATAGGTCTTTGTCCTAACACTTCACCAGAAATTATAAAATCAGCTCCAATCTCATTCATGTGTTTCTTTGCAGCCTCAAACATCATTGCTCTGCAATCTATACATGGATTAAATCCTGCACCAACACCGTATTTTGGATGTTTTAACATTTCAATATACTCATCACCAAGATATACTGTTTTCAAATTAACATTAAGATCATCAGCTCTTTCTCTTATCTCAAAACCACAACCTCTACCGCAATCAAAATCACAAAATGGCGTTTTAATTGCAACAGCTGAAACATCAAATCCTTGTTCCTGCATCATCTTAACTGCAAGCTGGCTGTCTAGTCCCCCTGATAGTAACGCAACCACTTTCTTCTTTTGTTTTTTTTCAGTCACAGTTTAAAAACTCAAATTCGTATATACAAACTTTGCATCATACATAAATTAAGAAAAGTTTTGATCCCATCGTGAAACAACGTCGAAAAAACCTTCTCAGGTTTGCCCAGAAGATAGATTGTGATACATTAGTGGCATTTGAGCCTGAAAACCTGTATTATCTAACCGGATTTTGGGGTGAGGCAATAGGATTGTTAGAAAAAAATGGAAAAACAACCATCATAGCCCCTGAATTGGAGGTTGGAAGAGCCAAGGCTGAATCTCAAGATTGTAATGTGATTACCGCAGAACGAGGAATTGGCCTAGTGTCATCATTAGTTTCTAAAATCAAAAAAAATCAAGTATGCACTGATTGTCAAAATTACTCTGTCATGACATCTCTAAAAAAATCAATCCCTAAAATCAAATCATCGACTGAACCCTTCTATAGTTCTCGAGTTATTAAAGATGAAAAAGAAATTTCAATTCTCAAGAAAGGCTCAAAAATTATTGATGAAATGTTTGAAATTTGCGTAACAAAGATGAAAGTTGGACAAAAAGAATCAGATCTTCAAGCAATTCTAATGTCTTATGCTATTAACCATCAAATGTTTGATACTGGTTACAAATCCACACTTAATCCATTAATAATTGCTGGTGGACCAAATGGTGCATTACCACATGCACAGGTAACTGAAAGAAAATTCAAAAAAGGCGATCTTGTAGTAGTTGATCTTACTCTTAGATACAAAGGATATGTTTCAGATGCAACAAGAACATTTGCAATGGGAAAAATCTCTCCCTTAGCAAATCAAACATATGAGATTGTAAAAGAATCACAAAAACTTGGATTAAAAAAAGTCAAACCAAATGTGGCTTGTAAAAATATTGATCTTGTATGTAGAAAATATATTGAAGATCAAAATTTTGGAAAATACTTTATTCATTCAACTGGACATGGCATAGGTCTTGAAGTTCATGAACTACCAACAATCTCATACAAAAATGATGTAAAACTAGAAAAAAATATGGCAATAACAATAGAACCTGGAATATACATTGAAAATAAATTTGGAATCAGAATTGAAGATTCTTTGATCGTTAAAGACAAACCAATTGTAATGCACAAATTTACTAAAGAATTAGTTACAATTTGAGCCTAATCATAGAAATCTACTAAATCAATAATGTGCTTTGATTCTGGATTATTTCCTTTAATGTCTCCCGAGTCCATATTGATATTCCAGTCATAGCTAAATCCACCCTTATGTGATTTGAAATTCAAAATCACTTGATAATCTGATTGATTAGAATTTATCAAAATATCTACTGATGTTTTCTTGTTATCATAAATTTTTTCATTGGGATATTCTTCACTTATTTTATTTGAAATTGCATCATATACACTCAACCCTTTTTCATTTGATCCCTTATAGAACATCAATGTCTGTAAAACTTGTTTTTCTTTCTCTGTCATATTTTCTGGAAACTTACTTTGTAAATCTCCTTTTGTTAATTCAGGAATAATAAATACAATTATCAATACTATTACTCCAAGATAAATTGGGGCACGCTTTTTGATGAATTTTTTAAATTCTGATCCTTTCGGCTTTCCCTCTTTTTTCTTAGACTCTTTAGTCATTTCATTATTCAGTTTTTTGCAGTTAAAATTAAAACTTCCCAAGGAAATTCAATAATTCCATTTCTCTTAGTGTATTGTAATGTATTTCTTCTAATATTTTCTTTCAATTCCTTCCTCGTTTCATTTTTTAACTGATCTAATTTTTCTTTTAATGGTTTTGCGACATATCTAAGATAATTTTTCCAATAATCTTCAAACTTTCCTGGACTATATTTAAAAACATAACTCTTTACAAAAATACTTGAAAACCCTGCTTTTTCAATTTCGTTTTTTAATGTCGATTTTGTCCCAAATCTATCTAAATCTGGAGTACCTGATGGAATATAATCTGGAATGAACTCTGTAACTGTATCTAAAATACTGCTAAAAAAAGGAACTTTTTCCTTTGTACCGTGTACTGAAATTCCAATTTTTCCGTATTTTTTGAGGTTATTTCTCATGTTTTTTAGTGCTTTTTGGGCATCTGGAAAAAAGAATAATGCGTATTGACAAGTAATTGCATCAAACTTTACACCAAAACTAAATCTTTCAGCATCCATAATTACAAAATCCAAATTAGTTTTAAATCCATTCCATTTTTTTGCAATTTTTATTGCAGTTGTAGATGTATCAATTCCGATTACATTCCCATCACTTCCAATTTTTTCATTAATTTTTTTTGTTACTACTCCTGTACCGCAGGCAATGTCCAATACATTATAGCCTTTTTGCAAATCCATCAATTGAACTAATTTTGAAGTACTCTGAAATGGCCCATCATTTATGCTAGCCCATCTCTTGTGATAACGTGGTGCTATTTCATTCCATATTGAAATATTACCTTGTTTGTATTTTGTTTTATTCAATTACATTCATATCTCTTTTTTTAAGTTTGATTCTAGAGTTTCTCCTGTCTCATGATAAAATTTATGCTTTATCTCTTCCAATCTTTCAATATTTTTTATGCTAAATGATTTATTTAATTTCATTTTAATTTCTTTATATTCTGCAATTAATTTCTTTAATTCTGTTCTTTTCAATTTATTTATTCAATTGTTCTTCTAATTGTTTTCTGATAAATTTTGCAATTTTTTGTTTCTTCTTCCACCCTGATGATATTTCTCTTTCTGAATTTACAATGATCACTTCATTATTTTCTGGATTTTTTCTATATCTGGAATTACCAATATCATTAGCTATTATCATGTCTGCATTAGATTCTTTCATCTTTTTCCTTGCTTCTCTCACCAACTCCACTCTTGATAAATTTACTTCTGCCTTAAAACCTACAAGGAATACGTTTTTCTGGATTTTTTTAACATGATTAATAATCTTTGGTGCTCTTTTGAGGTTGATTTTTAGTGTGTCTTGAGAACTTTTAATTTTCTTCTTACTTGGTTTTTCAGGTATGTAATCAGATATTGCAGCCGCCATAATGATAACATCAAATTTCTTCCTCATCTGCTTCTTTACTTCATTAAACATTTCTTTACCAGTTGAAACTCTTATGACCTTGGCACCTTTTGGTGGTTTTTCTATGCCTGGTCCATAAACTAAAGTCACCTTGGAACCAGCTGATATTAGTTCTTCAGCTAACAATATTCCTGTTTTGCCTGAACTTTGATTAGTGATTGTTCTAACAGGATCAATATGTTCTATTGTTGGGCCAGCAGTGATCAGTATATTCTTCTTTTTTAGTATGGATGAAAATCCAAATTTTCTTAATACATGTTCTAAAACATCTTCTGGTTCAGGAGCTTTGGCTTTTCCCTCAATCATCTTTGGATCTAAAAACTCAATCTTATTTTTTAGAAACTCTATGTTTTTCTTCACTGCATAGTTTTCATACATTGATTCGTGCATAGCAAGACACATCAATATTGGAATTTTTGCACCAAATCCTACTGTCAAAACTGTTGATATTGGAGTATCATCAATACCGTTTGCAAGTTTTCCTAAAGTGTTTGCGGTAGCTGGATAAACTATTAACAAATCTGACTGATTATAATCTGCTAATTTTATGTGTTCTAGATTACCTGTTAATTTTGTAATCACATCGTTTCCTGTAGCCCATTTGAAATAATCTGGTTGAATTAATTTTGTTACTGCACTACTTGCTACACATGTAACATCTGCACCATGTCTCATTAGTAATCTTGCCAACTCAATTGCTTTGTATGCAGCAACACTACCTGCAACACAGAGAACTATTTTTTTATCAGAAAGCTCAATGCCATGAGAATTAACAATATCTAATGATGGGTGCTCTCTTTTCTTTATTTTTCTTTTAATTGCCAATTTCACTTCGTAGTTTATCTAATTCTTCTTTATCCATTGAGAACCAATTTTCTTGAGATGGAAATGTTCCTGATTCTACATCTTTCTTATAGTTTCCAATGGATTTTAAAATATCCTCAGAGAGATTCATGTATCTTTTTACAAATTTTGGTTTTATTTTGTCATACATACCAAGTAAATCTTGAACAACTAAAACCTGTCCACTACATCTAATGCCTGAACCAATACCAATTGTCGGTATACTGACATTTTCTGAAATAATCTCTGCAACTTCATGACTGATCATTTCCAATACAATGCTAAAAACTCCTGCTTCTTCCAAAGCTTTTGCATCTTGAATTAGTTTTAATGCAGTATCTTTTGTTTTTCCTTGTACTTTATACCCTTGGAATAACATAGTAGTCTGTGGCTGCAATCCGATATGTCCCATTACTGGAATTCCGACATCAACAATTGAATTGATTGTTTCAGCCATAACTGATCCGCCCTCAAGCTTTACTGCATCGGCTCCAGCTTTTATCAATCGCCCTGAATTTCTAATGGCATCATCAATACTTGCTTGATATGACATAAATGGTAAATCCGCAACCAACAAAGCGGTTTCTCTAGCTTTACTCACTGATTCAGTAAACATACACATATGTTCCATTGTAACAGGAATTGTATTCTCATATCCAAGCATAACCATTCCTGCACTGTCTCCAACAAGTAATATGTCAATTCCAGCTTTATCACATAATGATGCTAGTGTATAGTCATAACTTGTAATTACTGAAATTTTTTTACCATCTTTCTTCATATTGACAATATCTTGAACTGATTTATGCAAAACGTGCTCTCCTCAATAAATTATTTCTAATTTCAATAATACTTTTTGCAATATTTTTTTTGTTATCAAACTCCTCTACAATTTTTTTGAGTTCCATTTGATTTCTTTTTGATAATTTTTTAGATGCATCAATTAACAAATCCATAGATCTTATTACGTTATCCACAATTGTTACATTTGCAGTTTGAGATGTTCGTGAAAGTGGATTAAGATCAAATGTAATTACTATTTTTCCGGCTTTTCTTAATGCCAAAGTTCTATCTCCATCTTCTAACGGTATTAGTACTACATCTGCAGCAAAAATCCCATTTTTATCAACAATTCTTCTAGCTGAGTCTATGCCTGATAGTGTGGTCTTTGATTGCTTGTCAACTCCTAGAATCTCTTTTGCTCCACTTTTTCTTAGAATCTTAATTACATTTTGTTTTCTTTTTTCATTTACATAAAACAGATTTACTTCTATCTTTGCATTTACTGTCTTAGCAAGTTTTACTATTTCTTTTGGACATAAAGCAGCAACATTCCCATTAACAGAAATTACTGGAAAATCTGCCAAAAGTATTTGTGCAGCAGCAACCCTTATTGCGGTCTTTGCCATTTTGTTTGTTTTCTCACCTAATAGATAATCAAATGCTTCTCCTCTTCCTTGAGCAAGAAGCCCTTCTTTAGCAACCAAGCCATTATCAAAACCATTAACCAGCTTTTCCCTGATTAAAAGAGATTTTCTTCTTGGATGAGATTTTGGAATTAAAGTCATCTATATTCAATTAATTGTGTAGAAGTCTTGCACCCTGCATATCTAACTCAGACTTTACAATAATCCCTTCTGAATATTTTTCCATTATCTCTACAACTTTATTTTCATCTTCTTGTGAAATCATAGAAAATATAGTTTCACCAAAAAGTGCCACTCCACATTTAATCTTGTTTAAAGTAAATTCTTTAATTATTTTTTCCATTCGTGGAGATATTACGTTAATATATTTGGCAAATTCTAAAGACATATCTTGAAAATGTTCATAATTTTTTGATTCAAGTAATTGACTAACCATTTTTCCACCTAAACCATTAATCTGTGGTAATTGTTCTTTCAAAAACTTATTTGTTGAAATTGGTGAAAAACAAATCATAATTATTGAAATAGGTTTTGTATTGATTTTTTCTACTTTTCCAATTCCAGGAGCTCCAGGTTTCACTCTAATTTCAAATCCACCGTGATATGAAGCTAAAACATCTCCTAATCCTGTTTTACAACTAACCTCCGCATTGTGAGCAATTTTTCCAATCTCATCATGTGGTAATTCTGTTTGAAGAACTTTATCTAATGCATATGCAAGCGATAATGCAACAGCACCACTAGAACCTAATCCATAGCCAACAGGAATTGATATTTTATGTTTTATATCAAAAAACAAATCTCCAAAATTACCAAGTTTTAGAAATTCATTCAAAACATATTCAGAAACATCTGTCTTATCTGATTGATATCCGTATGCAGAAATTTTATAGAATGAATTCTGATTTGTTTTTGGATAAATGGAAACACTGGTTGTTACGCCTTCTTTTATTGAAAAACCTGCTCCCATAGAACCCAATTCTTCTGATACTTGAGTTTCATCTAGGAAAGCCTTGAAGAAACCTGTCACATGTGCAGGACAAAATGCTGTTGCTTCCACGATCACAGTATAAATTTTACACAAAATATAAGAATATGGCTTAAATTAATTAAATTAGTATAAATTGACTAAATTTATTCGACGCCTACAAAAAATAGGTAGTAGCATTCTCGTATCACTTCCAAAAGAATGGGTTGACGCAAACCATCTTGATAAAAGTAGTCAAGTTGAGATAGAAACTGGACAAGATACAATTTCTATCTCTGCAAATACAGAGACAAGACCTACAAAAGAATTGATTATTTCATATCCACTACCTAAGGAAGAAAATATTGTTGCTGATATTACAGGAGCATATCTTTTAGGTTATGACATTATTGAAATTACCTCAAAATCAATAATTCCAGGTGAAGACAGAGAAAAAATCCGTAATTCAATGAGACGTTTAGTGGGAATGGAAATAGTTGAAGAAGATGCATCTAAAATTAATATGCAGTTTCTTTTAGATGCAACAACTCTAAACCCAGAAAAAATTCTCAAAAGAATGAGCTCAATTGCTCTTGGAATGTATGAAGATGTTTGTAGTGGCCTAATTGCTGAAGATAGATCAAATCTGCAAACATTATCTAATAGAGATGTAGAAGTGAATCGACAGTATTTTCTTCTTGTTAGATTAATTCGAAGCACATTAGTTGATAAACGACTTGCTAATGTATTCAATTTAGAAAATATTGATATTTTAGATTATAGAGTAGCTGCTAATCTCTTAGAAAATGCAGGGGATACAATAGTTGAGCTTGCAGATTTCATTTACAATTCTTCATTATCTAAGGAACATCTCAGAAAAATATTTGATATTGTACAAAATTTTATTTCTCTTGCAGAAAAATCAATTGATGCATTTACAAAACCAGATAGATTATTAGCCATTGAATCCATTTCATTGCATAAGGAATATCAAGAAAAACTCTTAAAACTTAGAATTTCAATGGGAAATAAAAAACAAATTCCGATTGATTTTCTTGATCTTGTTCATATGTTTGAAAGAATTTCGAAATCTTGGGCAGATGTTGTAGATCTTGTAAAACCAATATATCATGAATAACTAACTGATTTTCTTTTTAGATGCATATGTCATTACTGCACAAATTGTTTTTGAATCTTGAATTTTGCCATCCTTTATCATTTTGATTAATTTCCTTAATTCAATTTTTTCAACGGATAAAATTTCATCGGCATCTAATTTCAAATCTGCAGTTTTTTTCAAACCTGAAGCTACATAGCAATGAATAATCTCAGAATTATAGCCAATTGAGGGGTAAAACGATATTAGCCAAGTCATTTTTTTAGCTCTGTACCCTGTTTCTTCTTCTAGTTCTCTAAATGCACATTTTATTGGATCTTCATTTTTCTCCAATGTTCCAGCAGGAATCTCTAAAACATATCCATGAGGAAATCTATGTTGTTTTACTAGAATTATTTTGTCATTTTCATCAAACGCTAACATTGCAGCTGCACCACGATGTTCAATCATCTCTCGTTTTACTTTTCTTCCTTCTATAATTCCATCATACACGCTTAGACCTAAAATCTTTCCTTCATAGATCTTTTTCTTTTTCATATTTGTCGTTACTTTACTTATTATTTAATTTGTTTGATACGACAAATGTAATGTAGGTGATTTTTTAGATTCCTCTATTGTTTTCTCTAACCATCTTTGCATGAATGAAATTTTTTTTGGAATGAACAAATCTGCAGTTTTTACATTTTTTACATTTCGTACTTTCTGAGTTATTTCATCCATTTTAAAAATATCATGACTATACAAAAACAAAACAATTTGATTTTTTGATATAAACGGTGTTTGCATATATGATTCTATGAATTTTTCATCCATTTCTATCAGTGTTTCTTTTAGATCACCATCAATCCATGTAAGAATTACATATGGAATGAATCCTTTAATCTTTGTTGGATCATAAACTAATGTAAATTGCACTCCTTCATTTTCTTGTAATTTTTCTAAACATCTTGTAACAGTTTTTGTTGATAGATTTGTGCTCTTTGCAATTGATTCTATTTTTTGTCTTGGATTAACTAATAGCTCTTCTACAATCATTAAATCAGTTTTTGTTAAATTTAATGAGTATCCCGGATTTTCAGCTTCAAAAATTGATAATACTCTAACATTTCGCATTATTTTTTTTGCTAACTCTATTTTCTTTTCTAAATTATCCTTTACAACTATACTACATACAGTTATTCCACCAACACATGGAACAACAAAAAATGGCTCCCCGATAAGACTCACTTGCTCTAAAATCTCCTCCATATTTTGTCCTGTTACTACAAAATACAATACTCCATAACTCAATACAGGAGGTTCTATTTTTATTGAAAATTTTTCAATAATACCCAATTTCTCCATTTTTTGAATCCTTGCTCTAACTGCCCCACCTGAAATCTTCAATTCTTTTCCAATGTGTCTATCTGATTCTCTGCAATTATTGAGTAGTCTACTTAGAATCTTGATATCCAAACTGTCCAATTCATCACCATGTTGTTAATCTTAGAATACATATACAACCTATTTAATATAAAATTGTCTATATCATTAGTAATATCTATGATATACATTAAATATTGGACTATTTTACTATTTTTGTGGAATATAGGCTAAGACTAGCAAAACGTATGCTGTTTAATAAGAAAGGCAGTTTGATTGGAGCTGTTTTAGCTGTAACGATCGGCATTCTAGTTATTCATGTAAATTTTGTAATCTTTCAAGGATTGTTTGATGCAATAGTTCGTGATATTAGTAATTACAGAAATGGAGACATTTTAGTTACAGATGAAGCTGACTATATTGACAAATCTGATCTGTCAGTAGTAAATTGGTTTGAAAGAATTCCGTATGTTGAAGCGGCGACTCCGCGGCTTTCATCAACAGCAGAGATTAACATGACAAAAAATGGAAAACTGATTGAAGAAACAAGAATACCAATTGTAGGCATTGATCCATACAGAGACATACGAGCATCAACAGTTCATGAAACTGTTGCAGAAGGCAGCTATGTTTTTGCAAGAAATTCTATTGTTTTAGGTTCTAATGTTGCACGAGATCTCGGTGGAGCTGAAGTTGGTGATAGTGTAAAAGTTCTTGTTGTTGATAGAAACGGTGAAGATCAAATTAGGCGATTTACAGTTACTGGAATAGCACAATCTCCCGGTGGTCAAGGATTTGATTATACTGCAGTAGTACATATTGATACGCTTAGAGACATGATGAAAAGAGATGGGGAAACTGGTTCATTTATGATAAAACTTAATGATCCATCAAAAGCATTAGAGGTTAAAGAATTTTTTCTGAGATCTTTTCCAAATGATGATTTTCTTGCAGAAACTATAGAAGAATCAGCTGAAGAACAACTAGCCGGATTTAGATCTGGCATTGCAATGATCAACATGATTGGGTATTTTGGAATGATGTCATCAGCATTTGCTATTGTCACAATCCAAATGATGCTTGTTAATGGAAAAACACGAGAAATTGGTGTAATGAGATCAATTGGAGCTAAGAGAAAAGATATTTTGATAATTTTCATCTTTCAAGGAATGATTATAGGTGCAATTGGTGCAGGAGTAGGTACCGCTGCTGGATTAGGTTACACATTTTATGCTAAAGAAACAAAAATGTCTTTTAACAATAGCTTACCTCTGGAAGTCAGTTATAACTGGGAAAAAATAATTCAAACAGCTTTGACTTCCTTTGTTCTAGCTATTATAGCATCTTTATATCCATCATATAGAGCCACAAAACTTTTACCAGTAGAGGCGATGAGAACTGTCTAAAGTACTTGAAATTCAAAATTTGAGCAAAATCTACGGTCAGGGTGAGAATCAAGTCAATGCCTTAGACAATGTGACATTTTCCATTGAAAAGGGAGAATTTGTATTGATTGTAGGCAGTTCTGGTTCCGGCAAATCTACTCTTCTGAACATGATCGGATTGTTAGACAGACCAACCTATGGGAAAATCTTCATTGATGGAACTGATACCACAAAACTTGATGATAATAAAATATCATCATTTAGAAATAATAAATTAGGATTTATTTTCCAATTTTCCAATTTACTATCTGATCTGACCGTTTTAGAAAATGTTTTGCTTCCAAGACAAATTGCTAGAACAAACAATTCTGCTGAGGAAGATGCAAAAAAATTGCTAAATGCAGTAGGTCTAGAAAATCAAATGAATAAAAGAGCCAACAAAATTTCTGGTGGACAAGCACAACGCGCAGCTATAGCCAGAGGATTAATCAATAGTCCTTCTATTGTATTGGCAGATGAACCCACAGGAAATTTAGACTCTGTAACGTCTGAAAAGATCGTACAATTAATGAAAACAATGGCAAAAGAACTTAATCAAACTTTCATAGTTGTTACTCACGATAGACAACATTTTGGGGATGTTGATAGAGTCATCACAATAAAAGATGGGCATGCGTTTGAGGGAGATTTACCATCAGAAGTGGGGGTGTTGGTATGATTAGTACAAAAATCTCTCTCATTTTGGCATCTTTGTTAATTACATCCACGTTATTTGATACTTCGTTTGCCCAAATATCATCTGGTGGATTTGGAGATTCTCCCTTTGAGCGAGATTTTGGAGATGTAAAATTTCTGGATGCGTATTTTGGAACTTATAACAACAAGATTGAGATAGAGCCAGGTGACAAAAACGTACCATTTACTGTTGTCTTTGCGAATGTAGGTACACAAGACATTACAGGAATACGTGGACAGCTGTCATTACCATTTGGTTTTTCATCATCTGATGGTCCTGGTTCAATCATTTTTGCCAACAGTGCTTCTAACTCTTTGGCTGGAGAAAACTTTCATTTGACATTTTTTGTGAATATTGATAAGAATGTAAAAATTCAACAATATCCAGGAACCGTCAAAGTTGATTATTCTAGATTACGAGAATCAGGAATACGAACATCTTTCTCTGATTTTAATTTTAAAGTTACAGGTGACAGTATTATCAATGTAAAAGCACTAAATCCATTTCTTACATCATTACAATCAAATGATGTTATAATAGAAATTTCAAATGATGGAACTGCTCCAATTTCCAGTGTTGATATTGTAGCTACAAATACTCAAACTGAAATTGCATCTACATCTGCATCTACAACCAATGTAGAAAATGTTGTAATATTGGAATCAAATTGGGACGTGGGAAATATAGAACCTAAATCATCTCGATTTCTCACTGCTACTGTATATGTGCCTGAAAATCTAAAGGGTGATACATTAAGAATTCCATTATCAATTAATTTCCATAATGCACATGGTGATCAACAAACAATCTCTAAAATTGTTGATTTCTACATAAAGGGATTGATTGATTTATCTGTTTATGATGTTTCTGTAGTTGAACTCTCTAATACACAAATGGTTGTAGGTGAAATAATTAATGAGGGAAACATTGATGCATTATTTGGTTTTGTGACATTAGAAGGACTTGGAGACTCTAACATTAAGACAACCACTCAATTCATTGATGAAATTGAAACTGATGCTCCTGTTCCATTTAACATTCCAATTGAGTTTGATGGCCAACCAAAGTATGGAGAACATGATATCAAAATAACTGTAAGGTACAAAGATGATACCAGAAATGAAGTTTTTCTTCCATATGAGACCACTATTTTTGTAGAAGAACCATCCAAAGATGATGATTCTGGAAATATCTATCAAATGATGATAATTCCAGTACTAGTTGGAGCTGGAATCGGATTTTATCTATATTACAAGCGTAAAAAAGATCAGATCAATCAAGGTTCAAATTAAAAACTGCAATAAACTCAGGCGACTAAATTGAGATTGACCCTCGTTGTTTTACTTACGGTTTTGGTAGTTGGTGGCTCTGTTATTGTTTATGGATTTTTGATCCAGAATAACAAGGAAATTGAAAATATTTCCCCTTACGAGAAGCTTAAGAATTACAAAGAAGATCTTGAAAAAATCAATCAATACCATCAAAAAATACTAGATGAACTTGAGCAAAAAATCGCTGGTATAGATGATCCAAATCTGGAACAACTAACCCAAGAGATCGAAATTCTAAAACAGGTAATTAATGATAACAAAGAGGAGCTTGAAAAAGTAATACAAAAACTGTCCAAAATGGAACCAGATCAATAACTTGACATCTAATTATGCCCTGTTTGTTAGATAAAACGTCAACATTATATCATATTTTGCTGTATGACAATCGGGCATGGCAAAGAATCTATTTCTGTTTCTAGCTGGTAGTATAGTGGGATTTGTTACAACACCGCTTCTATAACATGAGATTTATCTATATCCTTAATTCATATATTGATTTTTAAAATTAAAATCAGTGGAAACTCACAGAACACTCACAATACTTGGTATTATCTTACTCCTCTCTACAATTGCAATATTTTATTATCATGAAGAAAGTTACTCTGATGACGAATTCAACCTTGCTTATGTCACTGGAATTGCTATGATAATTGTATTTATGACAAGCCTAGCCTTGATCAACAAAGATAGATTTAACGAATCAAAATCAAAAAAATAATTTCAATGTGAATTTTTGTAGATAATTCATCTTGTATGGGGCAATTTCTATCTAGTTTGCCACTATTTTGAATCAAAAGAGATCAAAAAACACTGATGAAAACCAATAATAGCTGTAAGACTGAATAAATAACCTTAAAATAAAATTCTTTTTGGCTTGTGCTGATTCAACACCCTCTAAGATTATAAGCAATTACTTGATCTTGCGATCATGCAAGGTGATGAAATTGAAGTTCCAAAGGAAGTACGTGAATTCATGATTGGTGGAGCAGAAGAAACTATTCTTGGTCAAAAAAATGGTGCAATTAAACAATATCGATATGGAAATTTACATATTAGAGAATACAATGACAAATTTTTAGTTCATACTGATAAAATTGATCCACGAGAAGATCCATTCGGTCATTTAGTCTTTGATGCTCCTGAAGTTTTAATTGGATTAGCTTGTGCAATATTTGGAGGTCCTCAAATTGCAAAATTTTTTTTCAATAATAAATTCAAAAAACCATCTGCCACATCAAAACTTCTGTCTTCTATATTGTCTGGATATGTTGGATATATAACATCAAAGAAAATCAAGAATTCTTTGAAGTAACATGTCTCCTGTTAGAGCAATTCAAGTATTGGTGAAACTTTTGCCATCCATTTTAGCTTTGAAAAAAGATAGACGACGATGGGTTAAACAAGAAGGAAATGAAATTGATCTTGAATCATTTCGCAAAAATGCCAGAAATATTCTTAATGTTTTCATTTCTTTAGGTCCTGTATACATAAAGCTTGGCCAGTGGCTTTCATCAAGAGCTGATATTTTACCTCAGCCCTATTTAGAGGAACTTGCAAAACTCCAAGATAATGTACCTGCTGTATCATTTGCCCAAGTAAAAACAATAATTGAAAAAGATATTGGTCCAATCAACGAAAAATTTGACAGCATAGATCCGAATCCAATTTCGGGAGCATCGTTAGGCCAAGTTTATCGAGGAAAACTATCTGGTCAAGAAATTGTTGTTAAAGTAAAAAGACCTGGAATTGAAAAAGTTGTTGAAGAAGATATTAAAGTTTTAAAAAAAATTCTTCCTTTGGCTTTGCAATTCGTTGATCCGAATCTTCGTTTTTCAGCTAAAGCTATGCTATCTCAATTTATTGAGACAATTCATGAGGAGATGGATTATACCAACGAATCAGCAAATCTCAAAAAAATAAAACATGACATGGAAAAAAACAATAAAGTTGTTATTCCGTCAATTTACGATAATTACTCGTCAAAAAATGTCCTGACAATGGAATATCTCCCAGGAATCAAAATTACTAACATCCAAGCCCTAGATGAGAAGGGAATTGACAGGCAGAAATTGGTAATTGATGTTCACAAGGTATTCTTTACTATGCTTCTACGACATTCCGTTTTTCATGCAGATCCTCATCCTGGAAACATTTCAGTTACTGATGATGGTAAGTTGATTTTATATGATTATGGGATGGTTGGACGATTAGACAACGAAACTAGATTACGACTTGTTCGGCTTTATCTTGCTTTGGTAGAAAAAGATCCTCCCAGAACTGTTAATGCAATGAATGATCTTGGAATGCTTACTCCAAATTTTAATCGCTCTGTAATAGAAAAAGGAATAGAACTTACTGTACGTGCAATGCATGGAAAAAAACCAGATGCGATGGAAGTAGAGAGTTTGATGGAACTTGCAAACAAAACAATGAGTAGATTTCCATTTCTTCTTCCAAAAAATCTTGCATTGTACATGAGAATGGCTTCAATTATTGAAGGAATTTACAAAACTCACAAAGTGGATTTTAAATTTGTTAAAGTTGTTAGAGAAATTTTAGAGGAAGAACACCTAATTAAAGATGCATATATTGAAGAGCTAAAATACTCATTTGAACGATTTGCAAAATCAATTAATGCAACTATCTCAATTGCACCTGAGATAAAGAAATTTCTTGATGAGAATCATTCGCTTCAATCATTAAATTTAAAATCTAAATCGAATATTTTATTACCTGGAAGTATTCTTTCTGCTGCAATTTTTATTGGTTCATCATTAGTGTATGCTACAAATGAATCAATTGGAATTGCTGGAATGATTGGTTCTCTAATAACCATGAGCATATTTATAATATTTCGAAAACACTAGCTAATCTATCTTAATATTTTTTCCATGTTTCTGAATTGGAATTGTTATTGTTAAAATTCCATCTTCATATTTTGCAGAAGTGATATCTTCTTCCTTAGGTTCGATTGGCAATCTCATTTTTTTATCAATAATGTTGGGTCTTTGATTACAAATCATGTCATGATTTTCATCATCATGAATTTCTTTACATGCTTGAATTGCAAGAATTTTTCCATTTAATGACAATTTAATGTTCTTTTTTTCAAATCCTGGCATATCGACTATTAATATCAGTTTTTCCTCGTCAAGATGCATATCAACTGGTGGTAAAACAAATTCATAAAACTCACGAGATTTGTTTCCTATCTCCTTAATCATTTCTTTAGCCATTGATTTTACTAATCCCATTTTGTGTATATGGTCAATTTTTGGTTATAAACCTTGATAGATTTTTAATCAATTAATCTCTCTGACTTGATATCTATGATTATTGTAATTGAGGGTGGGGATCAAGCAGGAAAAAAAACACAGACTGCAATGCTTGAAAATGCTCTTAAAAAAAGAAAAATTAGGACAAAGACATTTAGCTTTCCTGATTATAAGACGCCTATTGGAAAAGAAATCTCAAAATATCTTGCTGGAAAACGAAAATTCACTCCTCAAGTAATTCATTGCCTTTTAGCTGCAAACAGATGGGAAAAACTGCATGATATTCTTGATGCTCAAACAAAGAACTCAGTTTTAATTATGAATAGATATTATCAATCAAATTTAGTATATGGTTTAGCAAATGGAATGAAACAGCAATGGTTAGAAAATTTAGATGCCGGTCTACCAAAGGCTGATCTTGTAATTCTACTTGATGTGAGTCAAACAGAGTCATTTAATAGAAAAAAAACAAATCGTGACGAATTTGAGAAGAATAAAGAATTCTTAAAAAAAATTTCAAATATCTATCGCTTAACCGCAAAGAAAAAACACTGGAAAATCATTGATGCATCAAAACCTAAAAAAGAAATTCATAACGAAATTCTCAAAGTGTTTTCGAAGAAAATAGGACTATGAACAAAAATTATCTAGATATAATTGATCCAATACATGATTTTATTCGTGTCTATGATCATGAACTTCAATTAATAGATAATCCCATATTTCAAAGATTGAGAAGAATTAGACAGTTATCTGGTGCACATTTAACATACCCTGCTGCTCAGCATACTCGATTCGAACATTCATTGGGTGTAATGCACATTTCTGGTCAAGCTGGATACGCATTAAATGAAAAAGGAATTTTAAAATCATCTGACATCGAAGTTCTTAGACTTGCAGGACTCTTACATGATATAGGTCATGGGCCATTTTCACATCTGTTTGAAGAAATTGTTCAAAAAAAGAAAATCTCTCATGAAGATTTTGGTAAAGAAATAATTTTAAAATCCGATATTGGAGATGACTTAACCAAAAATGGATATGATAAAAAACTGATTACTGATATAGCCTTTGGTAATTCAAAATTCCAATTTCTGAATGAAATTGTTTCTGGTGCTCTTAGTGCTGATATGATGGATTATTTGCTTAGAGACGGTTATTTTACAGGCGCAGAACATGCAAAAATTGATCATAAAAGAATAACACAGTCATTAGAAGTATATAGAAAAAAATTAGCTCTGGAAAGATCTGCACTTTATTCCTTTGAATCAATGATGCATTCACGTTATCAAATGTTTAAAGCTGTATATTTTCATAAAACTGTCAGAGCCGCTGAAGTCATGATTCTAGAGGCTTTACGATTATCTGATGAAGAATTTGGATTTACTTCATTTAACCTTAATGAATATGTTCAACTAACAGACGAATATGTCTTGTCAAAACTAATTTCATCTGATTCTCCAAAATTAAAACGGGCAAGACAATTGGCAATAGATTATCAGAATAGAAAGTTGTTAAAATGTGTGTTTGAACGAATTTTGACAAGCAGAAATCACTTAGGAGAAACGAAAACCAACGAACTAAGAACCTTGATTTCTAAAAAATCAAAAGTTGATGAAAATGAAATTTTTGTAGATAGTTCTGTTACTCCATCTATTCCACTTGCACCATCAAAGAAAGAATCAAAACAAATTATTCTAATTTCTCATGAAAACAGAAAATCATCTGCTCAAGAAATACCAATATCAAAAATTCCCGTAGTGTCGGCAATATCTGGCTTTATGAATATTCTTCGAATTTACACACACGTTAAGAATAGAAACAAAGTTGAAATTGCCGCAAAATCAATACTTGGTGAACTGAAATAATGAAAAAAAGAATCGTTATCAAACTTTCAGGTAGAGTTTTTGGCATGGATAATGTCAAATTGTTAAAAGACTATGCTTCATTTCTAGTAAAAATTAGTAAATTTTGCCAACCTATAGTCATTGCTGGTGGAGGAAATATTGCTAGACATTACATTACGCATGCTAGATCCTCAGGAGCTGATGAATCTACTTTGGATGAACTTGGAATTGAAATTTCAAGACTCAATGCAAAACTCTTGATCTATGCTCTAAAAAATAAGGCATATTCTCATCCTCCTACAACATTACAAGAAGTACGTCATGCAGTTGATGATGGCTTGATTGTTGTCACTGGTGGTCTTCACCCTGGACAAAGTACAAATGGAACAGCCGCTCTTATTGCAGAAAAAATCCATGCTGAACAATTCCTTAATGCAACTGATGTGGATGGTGTTTATGACATGGATCCAAATAAATTCAAAAAAGCAAAAAAATTCAAAAGAATTGAACTTAAAAATCTAAAAAATATGCTTGTTCATGAGGATTCTGTTGCGGGAGGATACGATTTGATGGACATTGTAGCATTGAAAATCATTGAACGCTCTAAGATCAAAACTAGAATTCTAAAAGCAGATCCAAAAATTATTGAGAAAGCAATTAAGGGCATGGATGTAGGAACAGAAATTATTTTACCATTAAAATAACTAATCTAAAATTTTATTTTGAATAGTTGGTCGTGATTCTGACCAAATCTGGATTTTAGTCTCTGAAAATTCAGGAATTCCACTATCTCTTAGTTTTTTATATATTTTCAATGCGTTTTCTTTGTTTGTTGCTTTTGATTGAGCTTTTGTAAATCCATCACCATCTACAAGAATTACAACATATCCATCCTGCGATTCAATCACAGCTGTAAAATCTTCTTCACCTACGGGCATAAACTGCCCATTAATTTTTTTAGTAGTAAGAGTTAGCATACCAAATCCTGCAGCTTCAAACATCTTCATTTGTGATTTGGTTGCTCTCTGTTTTCCTTGTTGCACTGCTTGAAAATACTGCATGATTTTTTTCTAATTTAATAATATAATAACTATCTCTAGCTTTTTATTTAGATCATTTCACAGGTTTTGCTTTACCGACTTCACCCATTTCATCTTTCTTTTGAAATACACGATATTCGCCTATGATTGAATTACATTTTTGACACGTGTATTGACCCCTTTCAACTAAAATTAAATTATCTGAAACCTCCTCGTTATTGTTCTCTTCAATCTGAATTTTTGGTGATCTATCAAATTCAGATTGGCAGTTTTTACAAAAATACTTTAACATTTTTTCTTCTTCTATCCTTCCAATGGGTGCCAGAAATAATTTTCCGACTCCCAAATCCGCTTTTTTTGCTTGCTCTTCAGTAAGATCCGCGGTAATATATCCACCTGAACCGTGAACCATTAGTTGGGCCATTTTTACATATATGATTTCTTAGACCTTAAAATACTATGTCTTTCAATTGGACTTGTTTTACTTTACATCTGAACATTTAAGATATCAAAAAGATGTAGATATTTAGTGAATCCTAAAATCTTTGTTTTTGCAGCCGTTATTGGATTGGGAAGTATTTTGGGTGTAATTCTATTATCTAATCCTT
>PFFZ01000063.1:3348-6050 GCA_002781805.1 Nitrosopumilales archaeon CG15_BIG_FIL_POST_REV_8_21_14_020_37_12 | reverse complement strand
TCATAGACTTGCTTACTACTGCAACTTGTCCAGAACCAAGAAAAGGATCCAGGATAATGTCCTTTTTTTCGCTGGAATAATAAAGTAATTTTTCGATCAGTTCTGCAGGAAGTTTTGTTGGAGTTTTTTCATCGCCGGTCCAATACTCTCTTTTGATATACCAGACATCCTCCTTGTCTTGGTAATGCAGACTTCGACCTTCGTCGGATTTAGAATCTTTATCAAATCGGATGTATGGAAAAAATTTTCTTTTCTTGTCATCTTTGCACACATAAAGACAATGGTAATGAGATGTAACAAATTTCTTCTTTGTTACAACCCCAAACTGGTATTTCCAAATTATGTGATTGACTGTAGTAAATCCCACATCATCCAATGCCCTTAGGATGTCTTTGAGATTATTCCATCCAGAAAAAACATACATGCTACCAGAATCCCTGAGAATTCGATATGCCTGACTCATCCAAGCAAATGTAAAGTCATAGTAATCCTTTGCCTTGATTTCATTATAGCCAGCCATGACCCTTGAAGAGAGTCGATTATAATTTGCTTTTTTAGCCTTAAAATTAATTGCAAATGGAGGATCTGTAATTATCAAGTCAATCTTGTTTTTAGGAATGGATGCCATCCCCTCAATGCAATTGGTGTTGTAAATATGGTTAATTTCGATTTTTTTCATTTTTAAAAAAAATATGTCATCCTCGTTTAATAATGTCGTGAATTACCAATCTTCCATCACTCAAACAATAAATCATGATTATTGTCATCCATGATATCCAATGAAGTTATCCTGCCCAAAATGCAAATCCAACATAGATATTCAAAGAACATTCAACAAAAAGATGCATGTTTCATGCAACGGATGCGGTATTGAAGATCTGTTGGAGTTTAGGAAGAATATAGACGAGGTATTTTTAGAATTTCTAACAAGGTTTGATGAAGGACTTGTATCTGAAAAAGGGACTTTAGACAACCTAAAGAACGAAGGCATTGTTCGAGCAGAAAGCGAAATCAAGGAGATGATCGGCAGTGAAAAACCAGACAAAATTACAGAGTCCATACTATATACAAAAAAAGACTATGTCTCACAATACAAGGTTCTAAAAAACCCCGAACCAGAAATGGGATGCAGTATTGAAGATGTTGGCCTAGATGAATCTATCACAGCGTATCTAAAAAAAATTGGAATTGAGCAGTTTTACAAGTTTCAGGAAGAATCCATTCAAGAAATTTTGTTTGGGGAAAACATCGTAATTGAAGCTCCAACCGCGTCAGGAAAAACAGAGGCATTTTTGATTCCAGTAATCCAAAAGATCAAAAAAGAGTCAGGTGGTTTGCCGAATGTCTTTGCAGTATTTGTGTATCCAACAAAAGCACTCTCCCGTGATCAATATCCAAAAATTCAGAAATTTGCAGAGAGAATAGGCGTCAAAGTAGAGGTTTTTGACGGAGATACAAAGCAGAGTGAAAGAAGAGAGATTCTAGAAAACCCACCGCAGATCATCGTTACAAATTTTGATGTATTGCATTATCATCTGCTGCATCAATCAAAATTTTCATCATTGCTCTCAACCACAAAGATCCTAGTAGTAGACGAGACGCATGTATATTCTGGAATTTTCGGCTCCAACGTGCACTATATCATAAAGAGGTTAAAGAGAATCTGCAGCAACAAAATCCAGTTTGTCGCAGCTTCTGCTACACTTGAGAACGCACAAGACTATTGTGAAAAATTGTTTGGAGTGAAAATGAATTTGATTCAAGGTTCTGGGAAAAAAGGCAAGACAGATTTTGTGATGCTTTTTCCATCACTTAGGACACAGCGCTCGCTGATGGTTGATCTTACAAAAAAAATGACGGAGCAAAACCACAAAACAATGGTCTTTAACAACTCCCATCTAAACTCTGAACTTTTAGCAATTCAAGCAAGAAAACAAAAAGTAAACATCAAGGTTCACAGGGCAGGTCTCATGGCCAACTACAGAAAGTCAGTTGAGCGTGATTTCAAAGAAGATATACTATCTGCAATATCATGCACTCCAACTCTAGAGCTTGGCATAGATGTTGGAAACGTTGACTGTGTTATTTCGTCAACCATTCCGGTAAATAGGATGATTCAAAGAATTGGCAGAGCTGCAAGGAAAGGACAGCGAGGATACGCGTTTTTGGCACTTGGTAACGACCCCATATCCCAGTATTACAAGAATCATCCTGATGACTATTTTGAGGATATAGAGCGAACGTATATCGATCCAAAGAACCCGTTTGTGGAAGAGTTTCAGGTTTTGGCAATGGCATGTGACAAGCCAATATCAAAACACGAGTTGAGAGAACACCAAGAAGTAATTGACAATCACCTCAAGGAGGGAAATCTTGTCTTGCTCAACAACAGAATCATTCCAAATTGGGACAAGATAGGTTCAATGTTAAGCGACTATAGCATCAGAGGGATTGGAAACTCAATAGACATTTTTTTAAACGACAGTAAGGTTGGAGACAGAATTCTTCCTATAGCATTAGAGGAACTGCACAAAGACGCAATATACTTTCTAGCCGGAACAAGATACAGGGTAAAGGAGTTTGACTATCCCAAGAAAAACTATGCAAGATTGGAGAGGATTCCAAGGGACTATCCATACTACACCAAAGCACTAACGGAAGAATGGCCAACTATCGAAACAATCTTTGAGAAAAGAAAGGCA
>PFFZ01000063.1:0-3201 GCA_002781805.1 Nitrosopumilales archaeon CG15_BIG_FIL_POST_REV_8_21_14_020_37_12 | reverse complement strand
GTGTTTCACGCGCCAAGACCGTTAAAGGAGATGCATCAAGCAGAAGATGAAGAGTATACCGAGGCCAGCGGATATCATGCAACAGAGCATGTCGTAATAGAGGGAAGCAACATGATAACTGGCGGAGTGTCTCAGGACTTGGGGGGAATCTCCCTTGGTACATCAGGACTGATCTTCATTTATGACGGCGCAATTGGTGGAAATGGTGCAAGCAAGGCACTCTATGACAGATTCGAAAAGGCACTTGAGAGGAGCATGTTCATTGTTAAGGAATGCCCGTGCAAAAACGAAGCAGGGTGTCCCAGATGCACATTTTCGTACAGATGTGGAAACAACAATGAGTTTCTCCACAAATATTCGGCATTGGAAATCCTTCAGAGGATCAACCAAGGTGAGGAAACAGAATTAGTAGATCCTGCAGAAGGAGACAGACCTCTTGTATGATTAATCAAAATGGGATAAATATAACAAAAAATTACACATAACATGAAGATTGCACTTGTAACTGGAAGTTCGTCTGGTATAGGATTTGAGACTGCATTGGCACTTGCAAGAGATGGATACCACACATTTGCATCTATGAGGGACACCAGCAAAAGTGCAAAGATAGTAGAAATTTCAAAAAAAGAAAACCTTGCAATCGATATAATAGAGCTTGACGTAGACAAGGAAGAGTCAATCATATCTGCAATCAAAAAAATAATCAAAGAGTGCGGAAGAATAGATGTTCTTGTAAACAATGCAGGGTATGGCCAGTTTGGATGCACCGAAGATGTATCAATTGAGGAGTTTAGAAAACAGTTTGAGACGAATTTCTTTAGCATTGTTAGAATTATTCAAGAGGTTGCACCAATCATGAGAAAACAAAAATCAGGAACCATAGTAAACATTAGCTCTGTTGCTGGAAGAATGGGATTACCAGGATCCCCAGCATACATCAGCACAAAATTTGCTCTGGAGGGGTTTACCGAGTGTGTCAGGTATGAGTTGGGAATGTTTGGGATCAAGACCACGTTGATAGAGCCGGGAGTGGTAAAGACTAGATTTTTTGATTCCATGAAGATTCCAGAATCAAAGTCAGACCCAAAATACAAGCAACTGACAGATCATATTCAGATGGGCCTTAAAATGATGGCAGAGATGGGAACGCCGCCATCTCAGGTAGCAGAGGCAGTTCTAAAGGCTATTCATGACAAGGAGACACTTCCAAGATACATCGTGGGAACCGATGCGGCAATGTTCATGGAAGCAAAAAAGATGAAAACAGACCTGGAATTTGAGAAATACATGAGTAAAGAGCTATTCCCCAACTAAAAACAGTGCTACGTTAACTTGATATACACATAGAATCCTGTTTTTGTCAAAGTCCGCAATTTTCAAGTGATGATAAATGAAATGGAAAACACTACAACATAATGGGATACTGTTCCCGCCTGCTTATGAGAAGCAAGGGATCAAGATAAAGATCAAGGGGGAGAGTATTGATCTCAATCTGGATCAAGAGGAGATGGTCTACCAGTGGGCAAAAAAGAAAGACACACCATACGTGCAGGACAAAGTTTTCCAGAAAAACTTTACGTCAGATTTTGCAAAAACCCTGCCATCAAAATTTAAGAATATTTCATATGAAGATATTGACTTTTCTCAGGCATACAAGATAGTTGACAAAGAAAAAGATCTCAAGGAGATGATGTCAAAGGAGGAAAAAAAGAAGATTGCTGCAAAAAGAAAAGAGTTGCGAGAGAAACTCAAAGAAAAGTATGGCAAGGCAATCATGGACGGTCAAGAGGTGGAGGTTGGAAACTATATGGCCGAACCTCCAGGAATATTTATCGGAAGGGGGGATCATCCGCTACGAGGACGATGGAAACCTCGAATTACACCAAAAGATGTAACGCTCAATCTTGGAAAAGAGGCCAAAATTCCCGAGGGAGACTGGGGCAAGATAGTACACGACAAAGATTCGATGTGGCTTGCAGGATGGACTGATCATCTCACTCAGAAAAGAAAGTACGTTTGGTTGGCAGATACTGCAGGGCTTAAGCAAGACAGAGACAGAGAAAAGTACGAAAAGGCAGTAAAACTTGCAAAAGAGATTGAAAAAATCAAGGAAAGAATTGTAAAAGACATGAAAAGCAATGACCCAAAAATCAGCAGGATTGCTACTGCATGCTACCTCATATACAGAACAGCGATGAGAGTAGGGGATGAAAAAGACCCTGACGAGGCAGATACTGTAGGTGCCACAACATTGAGAAAGGAACACATCAACATTACAGACAATGCAATAGAGTTTGATTTTTTGGGAAAAGACAGTGTAAGATGGCAAGAAACAGTCAAGGCAGAAGGGGATGACAAGCAGTTCCAAGAAAACCTAAAAAAATTAATCCAGAACAAAAAACCAAAGGACGAGATATTTCATGACATCACATCTAGGCATGTAAATGCGTATTATTCCAGCATAGTGAAAGGACTGACAGCAAAGGTATTCAGGACATATCTTGCAACTACGGTTGTAAAAAACTACCTCAAAGAGCACACAAACATCAAGGCAAAGACTTCAAACGAGAAACTATACCATGCAAAACTGGCAAATCTGGAGGCAGCCGTGATGTGCAATCACAAAAGAACAATTCCCAAAACATTTGAGCAGGCCCTGCAGAAGAAGAGAGACACGCTCAAAAGTATAGAAAAAGAGAGACCGTGGGAAAAGACTCAGGAGACTCTAAAAAAGGTTGAGAATACAGATGCAAAGACAGACGCGCAAAAAAAGACAAAGCAAAAAAGAATCAAGACACTAAATGAGCAGATCAAAAATCAGGAAGAAAGACACAAAGACAGAGTTGAGAAACTAAAGTTGCAGATAGACCTCTCTGAGAAGACTCGAGATTATAATCTGGGAACCTCACTGAGGAACTATATCGATCCTCGTGTATTCAAGTCATGGACTGACGAGGTAGGTGCAGAGTGGGAAAAACTGTACACTTCGGCACTTCAGAAAAAATTCCTATGGGTCAAGAATGAAAAAGTAAACTGGGCAGACATTGCCAAACAGTAAAGATTCTATACGTAGCATTTAATTTCCCAAATTTTCAGACTATGATTATGCCGGGGTAGCTCAGCCTGGTTAGAGTGCCAGTTCAATTGGTAAACTCTAACGGTTCTCCAACTAAGGCAATACTCATAATCTGGAGGTCGCGA
>PFFZ01000065.1:4917-6189 GCA_002781805.1 Nitrosopumilales archaeon CG15_BIG_FIL_POST_REV_8_21_14_020_37_12 | reverse complement strand
GCTAATCTGATGGCACCTTCAGGCAGATCAAATGTATCACCATGCCAGTGAAAAACAGTAAAAGGATTGCCAAATCCCGAAAACAGACTCGGGTTGCCGTCCAACACAAGATCATTGTAAAAACCAATCTCTTTTTTTGGCCCACGATACACCTTTGCCCCAAATGTTTTTGCAATTAATTGCGAGCCTAAACATATCCCAAGTACTGGGATGTCATTTTGAACCGATTTCTTGATGAGTTTTTGTTCATCTAGTAAATATTGTAAATTATCATTTGCACTCTCTGGAGCCCCCAGAATCACGACTAGTGAAAAATCATTATCCGGAATTTTTTCTTTTTTGGCACAAGTCAGATGGATGTCAAAACCGTCTTGCACTAAAAGATCACCCAAATGTCCGGAACCTTCTGTCTTGGTATTTTGTACCAGTAAGACATCGCTCATAAGAGATTTTTACCAAAAGTGCTTAATATGTTGAAGTAAATTCATCGATGTGTTAGTTACAGAACAAGAGATTGACGGAATAAGAAATTTTGTCTCGGAGTTGAATTCCATGAAAGAGAGTGCAGTGGTAGTTGAGGGGAAGAGGGATGCCATGGCACTTAGAAAAGTTGGATTTGATGGAAAAATTTTAGAATTTCACAAGTTTGGAGGAATGATAAACTTTGCAGACAATGTTGCAAAATATGAGAGGCTGATAATTCTTTTTGACAGAGATAGGAAAGGAAGAGTCCTAACTGGAAAGACAGTGCAGTTGCTTCAAAGAAGAACCAAAATCGATCTCACCTTCAAAAGGAAGCTTAGAATAATCACCAGGGGGAAAATTATGTTTATGGAACAGTTGATTTGTTACGAGTCGTATCTGGTTTAGTTTATGGCCAGATTCCCTTGTGTTCAAATGCCTCTACAACTCTTTGAACAGCCAGAGCCATTGCTGCCCGTCTCATGTCGATTTTGTGCTTCTTTGACATTTCATAGGAATCTTTGAATCCTCTTGTGATGTTTGATTCCATCTTATTTGCGACTTCATCAAAGCTCCAATAGTAGCCCATATTGTTTTGCACCCATTCAAGATATGAAATGCACACACCGCCAGAGTTTGCCAAGATGTCTGGAATAACCAAAATTTTCTTGTCAAAAATTATAGGATCGGCTTCAGGCAGTGTTGGTCCATTTGCAGCTTCGGCAATAATTTTACATTTTAAGTTCTTGGCAATTTTTGCATTAATTTGATTTTCCAAAGCTCCAGGAATCAAAACATCACATTTTGCTG
>PFFZ01000065.1:0-4906 GCA_002781805.1 Nitrosopumilales archaeon CG15_BIG_FIL_POST_REV_8_21_14_020_37_12 | reverse complement strand
TCAGTTGAGACTTTTTTACTTCCAGGAAATCCAACTACAGAGCCTGTCTTTTGTTTGTGTTCAATAAGCTTTGCAACTTTTGCACCATTTGGAATCAAAATGGAGCCTTTAGAATCACTGACGCCAATAATTTTGGCACCCATTTTTTCAAGATATTCTCCTGCAAAAGTAGATGCATTTCCAAATCCTTGTAAAACAACTTTGGCACCCTTGAGACTGATTTTCAAAACTTTGGCTGCTTCCCTAACACAGTATGCAGCTCCCAATCCAGTTGCAACATTTCTTGCAAGAGAACCGCCCATAGAGATTGGTTTTCCAGTGATAACACCTGGAGAATAAACATTGTTGTTAAGTTTGCTAAACGTATCCATAATTTGGGTCATTTCTTTTCCAGTAGTATAGACGTCAGGTGCTGGAATATCTTTTCCCGGTCCTATGATTTCAAAAATCTTGTACGCAAATCCTCTAGTTAGTCGTTCCAATTCCCCGTCGCTGAGTTTTTCAGTCTTTGGGTTGACATAGATTCCCCCTTTACCTCCTCCCAATGGGATATCAACAATCGCACATTTCCAAGTCATCCAAGAAGAAAGTGCCATAACTTCGCGTTCCATGTATTCAACGCCACCTTCGGGATTGAAATATCGGATACCACCTTTGTACGGACCTCTGTCGTTATTGTGTTGACTTCTAAAACCAGTAAACATTCTAATTTTTCCATTATCCATCTTTACAGGAATTTTAACTCTCAAAACTTTGTTTGGTGTTGCAAGGTATTCACGCAATCCCTTGTCTTTAATTCCAAGAACGTCACATGCGTCATTGACTTGTTTTGTTGCATTCTCGAAAGGATCGTTCTTGACCAAGATAATTCACCATTCTGTACATATTATATTAAGTTTGATTCAAAAATTTAGATCGAGTAAAGTATGAACTACAGATAGACCTTCTTGCGATTCATTTTCCTGTCAAGTTTATCGATGGCGTCATTGAGTGCATGAATGTTCATCTCAAGAAAGTTAGACAGGTAGAAAATTGCACCATATCTTTCGCCGATTTTTGAAACCATATTGTTTTTCTCCAAAACCTCCATGTGGTGCTGGACTGCTTTGTAGTCCAGTTGGAGCATTTGGGAGAGTTGATGTGTATTGTATGGTTTATCCAGCAGTAGTGCAATAATTCGAAGTCGCGTAAACCCACCACGCGTACTTGTAAACAAGTATAGTAACAATTTTCGGGTTTGTTTGTCAGATTTGTGGTGCTCGTATTTGGTTCTAGAATTGATGATCTGCTTGAATTCCAAGAGTTGTGTATTAGTCATACTTCCATTCATGATCTTACATTATTGCTTAAAACACTATTTCCAGATCTTGCCCAATTCCATCACAAAGATTGCAAAGATAATTACCCTTAAATTGACTGAGGATAGACTCGAGTTATCATGATGGCATCACGCGGTTACGATATGACCCCTACAATGTATTCACCTGATGGCAGAATATACCAAGTCGAATACGCAATGGAGACTGTAAAAAGAGGCACATTGGCAATAGGAATCAAGACCAGACAAGGAGTCATCATGGCAGTGGAAGAAAAGCCAAGAGCTTTGCAAACTTCAAACATCACACAGAAAATTTTCCAGGTTGATTTTCATATTGGCGTTGCAGCTGCAGGATACATCCCAGATGCTCGCGTTCAAGTAGACAATGCAAGGTTATTCTCTCAAGGCAACAAAATGACGTACGATGAAGCAGTCGAGGTTGCAACGGTTGCAAAACATTTAGCTGATCAATCTCATCAATTTACCCAGTACTCAGGAGTTCGTCCAAACGGTGTTGCACTGATTATAGCCGGAGTAGATCAGAAAGGAGAATCAATCTATGTTACCGATCCAAGTGGCACATATGTGCAGTATGCGGCAATAGCAATTGGAGCAGGTGCAGAAGAGGTAAATGCATTTTTAGAAAAACATTACAATACAGAAATGAGCTTAGAGGATGCAGCAGCATTAGCAATTGCAGCAATTAATCTAAAGGCAGAGCCAAAAGAAGGACTAAACCATGTAAAGATGGCAAAAATCACAACAGAGAAAAAAATATTTGAAAAAGTATCAGAGTCAGACTTGAAAACTTTTGCTAAAAATGCATCTAAATTTCCTAAAGCATAATTGAAATTTTGAAAACTATTCAAACCAGTACACAGTGACAATAGAGATGGGACTAGGAAGTTATTGGGGCGAAGTAATGGATGTATTGCGCGAAATCATACCAGTGTACGATAAAGTAAATTCATACATATCTCTTGGAAAGGACAAGGAGCACAGAATTAGAGGAATTACAGGAAGAGTTTTTCCAGGAAACAAAATACTTGATGCCGGCTCTGGATTTGGAAATATGTCAAAGACTGCATCAAAAATATGTGACAATAAAATCTCAATCACACTTTATGACCCACTAGTGCCAATGCTAAAAAACACTGGCACATTCTTTGAAGAAACCCCAGACATGGCAAACGGCGTATTTGAACACATTCCATTTAGAGACAAAGAGTTTGATGCAGTTTTGTGCGGTTACTCACTAAGAGACGCAATAAATTTACGGATTGCAGTTTCGGAGATTCACAGAGTATTAAAAAAAGACGGGAGGTTTGTCATAGTAGATCTTGGAAAACCAGATGAAGCATTTATCAGATTAGGTGTTTCATTGTATCTCAGATGCATTCTTCCCATATTGGCATTGATTGCAGGAGGAAGACTGGGTTTGAAGTTTGGAACACTTTATGGAACCTACAAGAGATGGCCAAAAAACAAAAAGCTTGAAGAGATCCTGCTAGAAAAGTTCTCAAGAGTGGAATTTGAGAAAGATCTTATGGGTGGGGCAATAATGATTGCAGCATACAAATGAACAGGGCATTAATTCTTGTCAACATAACGGGATTAATCATAGGCATTTCTTATGGCCTGCACGGTCCGATTCTTCCACTGTTTGCAAAAAACGTTATCGGAGCATCATACTCAGAACTTGGGCTTATCGGACTGGCAAATTTTATTCCATACATATTCATCCCAGTGTTCGTAGGAATTCTTTTAGACAGGTTTAACAACGGGTATCTTCTTGCGTTTGGTGCGGCAATAAACTCTGCATCCATATATCTACTCTCAATATCTCAATCAGTTCCGGAAATTATGGGTTTTAGAATAATGTCTGGAATAGCACATGCATTTTTCTGGCCACCGTGCGAATCAATAATCTCAAACCACAGCACCGAGAAGACCAGAGTCAGAAACATTTCATGGTTTACAATGTTTTTTGTGGTGGGTTTTATGGTGGGCCCGCTCATAGGAACTGCATTTCTTGAAGGGGCGGAAATCACATACAGGGTGCTATTTCAAATCACGGCGTTTATCCTTGCAACAGCAATAATCTCAGCATTACTGGTTTCAAGAAAAAGTATCACAAACCACCACGAATTATTTTCATTTTCAACAATCAAGGAGATAAAGAAATTTCCGCAGGTAATCATCTTATTGATATTTTTCACATCCTCATTTGGAATAATCCTGACAATATACCCCGCTTTTCTAAACGACAGTGGAATGTCGCCAACGGATGTTTTGTATCTCTACTTTGTATTTGGAATTTCAAGAGTGGCATCTCTGGCTCTTGCTGGAAAACTTGCAAAAAGGACCAGTCAGACACTGATAGCTGCCACAATTTCAATATCAATTGGGCTTATGCTATCAGTAGTTTCTGACTCGATCATAATGTTTGGCATTGCATTAATGCTGATGGGTTTTGGATTTAGCATATTCTTCCCACTTACACTTGAGATCGTCCTAAGCAAGACAAGAAAAGAGATTTCGGGAAAGATAATTGGCGCATATGAGACAGTTTTTGGAATGGGATGGGCAATAGGACCGACACTTGGCGGATCTATAACCCAGTCATTTGGAAACGATGTGGTGTACCTTGTATTTGGCATAATTGGAGTAGGAGTGACAGTTTTGGCAATACTTTCAAGACAAAATCTGGAACCAAAAAGAACTCAAAGTGCTTTAGAGTAAAAAGAAGATTAGATGGAAGTTGTGCCACGCTTCTTTGTACAGATGTCTAGTGCATCATCAACAGTAGTGACAAAGACTTTGCCATCTCCCTTTGTTCCAGTACATGCAACATTTGCAATTGCATTAAGAACATCATCCAATTTTGGATCATCGATTACGCAGATTATCATGTCTTTAGAGAAGTACTGCCCTACCAATGGAGGATCGGCAGAACCTTGTCCCTGTACATGGTGAACTGTAATTCCCCCAACACCAATTTTTTTAATTGCAGAGACGGTTTTGTCTCTAAATTCAGGTCGGATGATCACTTCAATTTTTTTCATATGTATGATGAAACTCGGATGTTTTTTAAATTAATATCGATAATATCGAAGTTGATTTTCAGTACCAATGATAGTATCTCAGGCACAAACCCAACATTAGATTTAATTGAAAATAACTGCATTCCAGAGTATGATTGGGCATTCATTGAATATTGTTGGCAGCGAATGGATAATCATAATTTTTGTTGCATTGATATTGATTTTGGGAACAAACAAGCTTCCAGAAGCAGCAAAAAAACTAGGAAAGGCTGTCAATGAATACAACAAGGCAAAAAATGACATTCAGACAAATATGAAAAGCGTCACCAATCACAATGTTGATGTTTCAGGCCCTGTAGAAAACGAAAGGCAGAAACTTGAGACAATTGCAAAATCACTTGGAGTCAGAATTGAAGATAGAACTGATGATGAATTAAGAAAGATTATTTCAGACAAAATAGGTCAAAAGAAAATAGACAAACCAGAAGAAAAACCAAAGAGCTAGACAGATTTTATTCTAGACAGATTTTATTCTAGACAGATT
>PFFZ01000021.1:4644-6252 GCA_002781805.1 Nitrosopumilales archaeon CG15_BIG_FIL_POST_REV_8_21_14_020_37_12 | reverse complement strand
TCTTTACAGATGTCAGCCAGACACCAAAAGTTGAGATCATCATGTATAGATCTGGCTTTTCAGTGTGGTGTAGTTTGAATAAGATGCTGTCTTTTGTAATTCCGTAAATATTGCTGACATAGTAATCTTGAACCTCTCTAGTTATCTGGTCCACAAGATAACGGAGCTCAATTCCTGCAAGTGGCATAAACAAGATTTTCCATGACTAAATTATACTCTTGCTATAGATGTGGCTCAGATAATGACCAAAGATTTTAAACGAGGCTTGGTTGAGTCACGCTAGAAATTCACTTGGCCAGATTCAAAAAGAAAAAATCTCCACCGACACCAGGACCTGATGACTCTAAAAAAGCGTCACCTGATGAACAAAAAGACATTCCAGAGACCGAACCTGTAGAGTCAAAGGCACCTGAAAACTCAGAGCCTAATGTGAATCAGGCTGAAAAGAGTGAAAAGGACAAAAAATTAAACAAGTTGTTCTGGTTGCGTGTGGGCTTTGCAGTATTGGCAGGAACTGCTGCCACGTTTATCTTTAATGACATTGCAGACATGGAAGAAAAACGATGGACTTCAATTGGATTTATGATAATCGTATTTATCGTAACTATAGTAATTGCAAAAGGAATGAAGATGCAATTACCATCTTCGGATAGAAAAAAAATAGTTACGCAAGGAATAGGAAGTTACATCTTCATCTATCTGTTTACGTGGATTCTAACAAATACTATAGTACATGGAAGCAAGGTTGCAACTGATCTTGTATCCACTGTCAGATGATTACCAGGCTGGTAGCAATGTGGAACTTTAAAACTCCTGGAATACCTGACGAGCTTTTTGAGCGCACTGACAAAGTACCAATTACAAAAGAAGAGGTACGTGTAATACAGCTAAGCAAGGCACGTCTGTCACCTGGCCAAACGGTTTATGACATTGGTTGTGGGAGCGGGTCTGTTTCGATAGAGGCGGCACTTCAAGTGGAAAAGTCTGGCAAGGTAATTGCAATTGATCATGATGACAATGCAATCGAACTTACAAAGAAAAACATTGAAAAGTTTGGCGTCTCAAACATTACCATACTCTCAGGCAATGCCAAAGACAAAATTCCAGACCTTGAAAAAGCAGATGCAATCTTTATCGGAGGAACGGGAGGAGACACACAAGAAATAATTGAATTGTCTCAGAACAAGCTCAAACCCGGCGGACGAATCGTAGTTGGAATTATTTTGATTGAGACATTATACTCTGTATTGCAAACTTTGGACAGATTATCCTTTGAATCAGTTGATATCACTCAGGTAACCATCTCAAAAAGCAGGAAAACCTCCACTGGAACCATGATGCTTGCAAGAAATCCAGTTACCATAATCTCTGCAACCAAAGTATAATCTAGCTTTTTAATTGGGAACAAAGGCATAGCTTTATGCCTGAATTGATAGGAATTGGTGTAGGTCCTGGCGATCCGGATCTTCTTACAGTCAAGGCAGTAAAGGCAATCCAAAACACCGATGTTATAATGTGTCCTGCATCAAAAGAGGACAGGCCCAGCATAGCACTATCAGTAGTTGATTCATTAATTGACAAGTCAAAAAACCAGGAAATTGTAAAACT
>PFFZ01000021.1:4221-4458 GCA_002781805.1 Nitrosopumilales archaeon CG15_BIG_FIL_POST_REV_8_21_14_020_37_12 | reverse complement strand
CAGCGTAATTCCAGGAATTGTCTCAATGTTTACATTTGCATCAAAGGTTGGCGTAAGTATTGCCGAAGGTGCAGAAAAAGTTTCAATAATTCCCTCTTGTTACGACCTGTCAAGTGTAAAAGAGATTGCAAAAAATTCCGAGTCCATGATATTTCTAAAGGATGGCAGGTATTTTGATCAGGTGATTCAGGTACTAAAGGAAGCGGGATTTCCAGACAATTCTATATTTGCAATAGG
>PFFZ01000021.1:3417-4177 GCA_002781805.1 Nitrosopumilales archaeon CG15_BIG_FIL_POST_REV_8_21_14_020_37_12 | reverse complement strand
TTGGTGAAGTCAATGATGACACACTGACTACAAAATACTTTTCAATTTTGGTGGTAAAACGTGTCTGACGTATTTTTTGTCGGATGCGGTCCTGGCGATCCGGAGCTAATCACCATCAAGGCAAAAAAGCTGATTCAAAAGGCAGACGTTGTAGTATATTCTGGCTCGCTTATTCCAGAGCCAATCTTGAAGCTCTGCAAAAAGGGCAAGCTGTATGATGCTGCAAAACTGGTAAGAGAAGAGATCTTTGATCTGTTATACAAGAATGCAAAAAACAACAAGCTTGTAGTTAGGTTGCATGATGGTGATCCGTCAATTTATGGCGCAATAAAAGAACAGATTGACAACCTGGAAAAAAATGGAATAAAGTCTGTTGTTGTGCCTGGAATCACTGCATTTTTGGCCTCGGCTGCCGCACTTGGAACTCAGCTGACGTTGCCTGGTGTAACTCAGACAATCATAGTAACACGGGCCGAATCTAGAACAAAGGTTCCAAAGCGCGAGCAAATCTCTGAGCTTGCAAAACACCAAGCAACTCTGATCTTTTATCTCAGTGTTCACTTGCTGTCCAAACTTGTCAAGGAAGCAATTCAAGGCGGCTACAAAAAAACAACTCCTGTAGCTGTCATATATAGAGCAAGCTGGGATGATCAAAAGATAATCAAGGGAACTTTATCTGATATTGTAAAAAAAGTTCAAGACCAAAAAATTACCAGAACGGCAATTGTCATAATTAGCAATGTCATTGCGCCTGAATCAT
>PFFZ01000021.1:0-3358 GCA_002781805.1 Nitrosopumilales archaeon CG15_BIG_FIL_POST_REV_8_21_14_020_37_12 | reverse complement strand
AGATCGACAAAAAATTAACCTTGTTTTTTATTCCCAATCTGGACAGGTTCTTTTGAAATTTTCTGACATTTCCTGATGTGTATATTCTTAGTCTGTTTTGCTTTTCTTGTTTGTGCTTGATTTTTTTATAGATTTTCTTTGCAACCAAGCTTGCAGGATCTAAAAATGTTACATCTGGAAATTCTTTTTCCAGCAGTGGTCTTAGAAACGGCAAATGTGTGCTTGACAGTGTAATCACATCAATGTTTTTGTCCGATATTATACCTTGTAAACTATTTCGTATTACTTTGCTGCAAAGTGATTTATGCGTGAGAAATTTTCCAGCTTCTACCAGTTCTACTAAATCAGAGCCGTTAACCTTATGGATGTTTATCTCAGAATCTAGACTCAAACTCTTGATAAATTCTGACATACCCCTGCTTTGAATAGCAGACTTTGTCCCCAATACCCCGATATTTTTTGTCTTGGAAATTTTTATTGCTTCTCTAATTGGTGGTCTTACCCCGATAATATTTTCATTCTCCACATCTAGCATTAGTGTAGGGGTGTTTGAACCTACAACTATCAGGTCAGGTGAGAACCTGTCTCTGAGTGTTTTGATTGTTAAGCATATGATCTTTTCAAGTTCTGCCTTTGATTTTTTTCCATATGGGAAGTTTTTCTGATCCCCAAAATAGACAATCTCTGATTTTGCAATTTTTCGAATTTCACGAATTATTGACAGCGAGCCTAGTCCGGAATCAAAAACTGCAATCCTTGCCACATTATTTTTCTGCAAGTCCTGAATAATAGTTTGTTAGCTAAATTTGCTCAAAAACTGATCTAAATTTACACCGTCTATTAAGACTAAATTTCTAAATCAACCACCATGCCAAACTTCGATAAGACTTGGGCTCGACAAGAGTCCCAAAGCGTAACTGGCAAACTCCGAGAAGCAGTAAAGCCTCAAGGTGCATTAAAACCACGAATCCAAACTGCAGTAAATAAACTTCAGGTCCAAATATCAAAGATGGACTCTATGTTAAACAAACTGCACGAAAGAGATGCGCAACTCTTTCAGCGAGTCGTGACTGCAATGCAGCAACATGATACTAGCACAAGTAGAGTTTTGTCTAACGAATTAGCTGAAATTCGTAAAGTTACAAAGATGCTCGGCAACGCAAGAATGTCATTAGAACAAGTACAACTACGACTAACGACTATTCATGATCTTGGCGACGCTATGGTAGCAATTGGACCGGCGATGTCTACAATGAAGGGATTGAAGTCATCACTAGGAAGATTCATGCCAGAAGCAGACTCGGAACTGAATACCATGACCCAAACACTCAATGGACTAATGATGGATTCACTTGCAGGAGACTCATTTAGCATGGAGTCTGATGTTTCAAACGAAGAAACTGAAAAGATCCTCCAAGAAGCATCTGCAGTAGCTGAGCAACAGATAGGAGACAAATTCCCATCTGTACCATCACCAACAGAACTTTCGTCTCAATCCTCTACTTCTAGTTTTGAGTAGACTGTATGACGAAAGTGTTTCTTTTTCTTACATTCAAAATTATTGGATTTACTCATCAGCTTTATATTCAATTCACATGATTCTAGATTAACTTGAATATCAAATATCTCGGAATAATTGCAGCTGCAATAATTGTAATTGCTGGAATTTCTATAGGTATGTACGCACTTGAGGAAAATGAGACCCTTGTCAATCCTGATGAATCGCTCTCAACTGATGCATTACCCGATGAAGGAAAACAATTCACTATCCAACTACAAGACGGAATCACCACCGAATCACAACCTTGATCCTTTTTGGAATCAAAAAAAACCACAAATTGCCATAATCTATATTTACTTTACAACACTCATCACCGTATGAACAAAAACACTGGGATCCTATTTCTTGGAACCGCAATCGCACTAGGATTGGGCGCATTTGGCATTTCAAATTCATTTGGAACAAATGATGCTTCAACCCTTGATAGCAGTTCCTTTATGGTAGGACACCTAACACTGACAGCACACGATGAGTATGGTAACATCAAGCAATACATACAAACAGATAACGTAGTACTAAATACTGCAGACAATTGTATATCTGAAAAATTGTTTACATTGACTTCTGGTAACGGATGTACTTTATCTGATAACTATAACCACATCCATATCGGTACTGGCTCTGATGCAGGTACAGCCGAAGCTGATACTGATCCACTTCCAATTACTTGGACTGCTGCAGCAACAGCCTCTTCAATAGTACTAACTAATGCAACTGGTACTGGTGGTGCTGCAACTGTTTTGACTGCAACATTTAACAATGTTAATGCAAACATCGACGAGGCTGCCATTAGAAATTCAGTCACTCAAGGTGCTGGAAACGCTTTGGCATACCAACAATTCACTGAAATTGAATTGGGTTCCACTGACGATCTCACCGTAGAATGGACTGTAACCATTGATGGAAACTAGTCGTCACTAGTTCCAATATTTTATTTTTAATTTAACATATCAATAATGCCTAGCATTCTCACGAGATTTCATATTTGTCGGAAATATTATCATCTATGAAATTTGTAATGGTTGAGCAGAACTATTGAACAATTTTAATAACATAATCTATATTTTTCACAATACGACAAATCATGTCGACCAATTACCTATTAATAATTTAGATCTATCCTACATTTTGAATTCAATACGTACTAGAACACCACCATCTGTCACATAAATAAATACCAGATTAATTAACGCATTTAAGAATTGCAGTCATGTTGTAATCGCATATTCAAAAGGAAATCATATAAGAAATCGTGGAATTTTAGAGATTTTTTGTGCTGATAAATATCTACGCAGATTTACAATAATAACATAACATGCAGAGTAATGCTAGTTTTGTCTATGATAATTCTGGATTTTGTATGAATTACTTAATGTTGATTTTTCCACCTAATCTTGTCTAACTTTTGTCATTACTTGTTATACCATTAAATTTGAAAATCTTATCTTTAAACACAAAACTTACATTCAAAGAAAAATTACGATTCATAAATTGAAATACAGATTTGCTTACATGTTTTTTCTGATATTATTACTAATACCTATCAATGTAGTCTTTGCAGAAAGTTTACTCCCTATAACCTTTTCAAATTCTATGGATGCTGTATATTTCGACGGCAAGTGGTCATTCTGGGAAGAATGGAAATCTTCTTCTCATGAAGAAATTAAGGTTGAAAACTTTGTTATTCAATTTCGTATAGCACATCAAGATGAATTTATTTATGCATTGGTTGACTTTGTCAACGATTATTCGTTTGATAGAGGAGCAGATTATGCTATGTTATGTTTTGATACTGAA
>PFFZ01000002.1:5740-6171 GCA_002781805.1 Nitrosopumilales archaeon CG15_BIG_FIL_POST_REV_8_21_14_020_37_12 | reverse complement strand
CAGAAATATCGATAACATCGATGTTGAAATAGGCCCGATCTCTTTTGTTGTCCCAGATGTAGTCAAAAACGAACTGGCTAAGCTGGAAAACATACCAGAAAAAAAACAAGACATTATTTTGACCAGAAATTTTATAAAAAATCTAAAAACGATCGCCCTTCCTGGAAACTTTGCAGATAAAGAAATATTGGATTATGTAAAATCAACAAAGTCTATAATTGGAACCATGGATAAAGATTTAAAAAAACAGGTCAAGATTGCAGGCGGATCAGTACTTTCCTTCTCTAATGATAAAATTATCTTGGAATCTTAGAAAAATTTAACTTGTGGGTTCGACAAAATATTTTGATCACAATGAAACTTACAAGCACTGCATTTGAAAATGGAGGAACAATTCCTCGAAAATATGGTTATAAAAATGACAACTATAG
>PFFZ01000002.1:5197-5605 GCA_002781805.1 Nitrosopumilales archaeon CG15_BIG_FIL_POST_REV_8_21_14_020_37_12 | reverse complement strand
TGAAATCAAAGAAAATTCATTGCCTACAGGCTCTGTTGAAGGGACTACTGATTTTAACGAGGTAGGTTACGGCGGACCTGCACCACCTGACAAAGAACACACATATGTTTTCAAACTGTATGCATTGGATGAAAAATTGAATCTGCAAAAAGGTTCCACAAAAAAACAACTAGAAGATGCAATGTATGGTCATATCTTATCTGAAACAAAACTCGAAGGAAAGTATGCCCCGTAAACCTGCAAAATTAGCTGTATCTTTCTGCTAGTCTATATCTCATGTATTTGTCATCAGGTGAAAATTTTGCCGGATGCGCAGAAATTGTTTCCTCACCACACTTTGGGCATTTTTCTTTGAGCGTATATTGATTACATTTTATGCATTTTCTTAACAGAAATCTCAATCTTAAC
>PFFZ01000002.1:0-5165 GCA_002781805.1 Nitrosopumilales archaeon CG15_BIG_FIL_POST_REV_8_21_14_020_37_12 | reverse complement strand
AACTTGAATGTTCCGTTCTTTTTCTCTATGTTCTTCTGTATTTCCTCAATGATTGGTTTTAGTGACTTTTCTGCGGTCTTAAAGTCCTCAGCCTTTATAGACAGCCTGTATTTTGGTGCACCCAAATATGTAATGTCGATTGTTGAGTCTTTTTTTATTGCATCAAGAAGTGTCTTCTTGATAATCTCTACCCCGTCAGATTTGTTACTTGTAATTTCCATAATTCCACGAATTTCAACTGATGGTAATTTGATCTTTGAGCAGATCTCCTCAATGACTGCTGATGTTTTTTTGTTTAACTTGAGATCTTTTACTGACGAGATACCGCTTCTTCCTATCTGAAGAAATGCATCATAAACCGAATCAAACTTTGAATAGATGCTATCTTCCAACTTTTCCATTTCACTGTCTGACAGCTTTGCTTTTTCCTGAACATTCTGCAAAAGTGTTTTTCCCTTTTCAAATTTTTTGACTTCTTTGAGTTTCTGCTTCTTTTGATCATTTGATACTTGTTTTAAAGAAAGATCAACATCCCCTCTTTCAGGATTTACTTTTTTTACAAGGAGCACTTTCTTGTCTCCCTCTCTTACAAATTTGCTTACTGAGCGAATCCATCCTGGGGCAATCTCAGAAATATGCAAAAAACCTTGAATTCCATCATATTCATCTAGTGTAACATATGCCCCATGATCCATAATCTTAGTAACGGTGGCAAGAACAATCTCACCCTGTTCTGGTAACTCTTGAACTTCTGTAGACATTTCTTCTAAAACCCTTTCTTATGTAATTTAATGTTGCTGGTCAAAAATCAATTCCTTTTTTGGCTTTTATTCCCTGCTGAAATGGATGTTTTATCTCCCTCATCTCAGTAACTAAATCTGCCAAATCTATGATTTTTTCTTTTGCATAATTGCCAGTCAATACAAGATCTAATTCTGGCGGTTTTGATTTGATTAAATTAATTACATCCTCTTCTCTTATCAAACCCAAGTTCACTGCATAATTTATCTCATCTAATATGATGATGTCATATTTTCCTGATTGTATTTTTTCCAAGCTTATCTTTATTGCCTCTTTTGCTATTTTTTCATGGTCTTCTTTAGGACTTTTGTCATCAATAATGCCAACAAACCCCTTACCTATCACCACCATCTCAAATTCAGGTTCTAATCTTTTTGATGAAAGCATCTCACCATAATGCCAAGAGCCTTTGATAAACTGAATCATGCAGATCTTTTTTTCGTATCCTACTGCTCGTAACACGATTCCCAACGCTGCTGTGGTCTTTCCCTTTCCCTTTCCAGTGTATACAATAATGAGTCCCTCTTTTTTCACAAGTTCTCTGACCAACCTCCAAGTAAAAACATTCAGTCCTATTCCAAAAGTATCAATTTAAATAAAAAACAGTTCAAGAAATCCGAATTGAAAATTCCAAGAATTGTCTTAGCAGGCACTTCTAGTGGCGTCGGAAAGACATCTATCACATGTGGATTAATTTATGGATTAAAAAAAAGAGGATTCTCAATCCAACCCTTCAAAGTTGGACCTGACTACATAGATCCAAGTTACCTATCTAGCATTTCAGGCAACAAAGCATTCAACTTGGATGTGTGGATGATGGGAAAAAACCAGATGTTGAAAAGTTTTATTGAAAATTCCAAATCTGACATTTCTGTAATTGAAGGTGTAATGGGTTATTATGATGGATTTTCTGGCAATTCAAATTTTGCAAGCACTCATCATATAGCAGAATTAACTAAATCTCCTGTAATATTGATTTTAGATGCTAGTAAAACGGCAAGATCAATTGCAGCAACAGCATTTGGTTTTCAAAAGTTTCATAAAAATTCAAGAATATCAGGAATTATTTTAAATAAAATTGGCAGTAAAAAACATGAAAATTTATGCAGACAAGCCCTAGAAAAAACCAAACTTCCCATAGTTGGAGTCATTCCAAAAAACCCTGAAATTGCTTTGGAATCACGACATCTGGGATTGATATCCACAATGACTGAAAAAAATTTACATAAAAAAATCCAAAAGACTTCAAAGATTATCGCAGATTATCTAAACGTTGAAGAAATTATTAAAATTCTCAAAAACCCAATTCTGATAAATAACAAACCAAAACAAAATTACAAAAAACCTAATGTGACTATAGCAGTCGCCCTTGACAATTCATTTAACTTCTATTATCATGATAACTTGGAATCATTAAGACGCAACGGTGCCCATCTGAAGTTTTTTAGTCCAATAAAAGACAGGAAAATTCCAAATTGCGACGGAGTTTACATAGGCGGTGGATTTCCCGAAGTTCTAGGAGATTCTTTGGAAAAAAATACCATCATGCGACAATCTATCAAAAAACTATCTGAAGAAAACATGCCAATTTATGCTGAATGTGGCGGTTTAATGTATCTCACAAAATCTATTGATTATGGAACAAAAAAATACAAAATGACGGGTCTTTTTGATGCAGAAACAAAAATGACCAAAAAAATGAAATTAAACTATACAAAAGGAAGAATTCTCTCTAAAAACATCCTCTCTGACAAATCTCATTTGTTGCGTGGCCATGAATTCCATTATTCTGAACTGTCCTCCGTCTCTTCTGACTCGAAATTTGGAATAGAACTAGAAACAGGTGACGGCATAAAAAATCACAAAGACGGACTTGTTCTGTATAATACACTTGCATCTTACGGGCATCTTTATTTTGACAGTTCTGATTATGCTAAAATTTTTGTAAAAAACTGTATGAAATATTCACGAAGATGATTCTTCTCTAATTAGCTTGTACAATGCATTAATTATCGCAGCTGCAGAAGAGCTTCCTCCCTTTCTCCCCAAATTGGTAATAAATGGAACATTGTCCATGTGGCTTAACTCTTCTTTTGATTCTGAAGCACAAATGAACCCCACTGGGATTCCTATTATCAGGGCAGGCTTGACAATTCCTTCTTTGACCATCTGAATTACCTCCAAAAGAGCAGTAGGTGCATTGCCAATTGCTACAATACCACCATCCATCTCTGCTCTTGCTGCCCTCATTGATACCTGTGAGCGAGTCTTGCCTTCTTTTTTTGCACGTTCCATTATTTTTACATCTGATATGTTACATACTATTTTATTTCCAAAATCCTTTGGATTCTGTTTATTCAACAGACCAATAACCCCATTAACATCAACTACAATACTGCATCCCTTTCTAAGAGCATTAATGCCGCTTTCAACTGCATCTTTGTGAAAAATCAATCTATTTTTCCCCACAAAATCAAAGTCTGCTGTTGAATGAATGATTCTTCTGACTATTGGCCATTCTTTTTTGCCATAGTTATGATCCCCTACTTCTTCTTCAATCATCTGCATGCTTGCATCTTCAATTGACTGACCTTTTTTAGTCTGCATCTTCTACTTCCCTTGCTCTTTCAATAATCAGATCAATCATTTTTTGATCTGCTCCCAAATGTCTAGTAATGCATACATTTTTGATGCTTGATTCTTTCAGTGCCGGTAAAAGATCATTGTTTATATCCGTCTTTACATGTGCTCCCTCATGTAGAAAATAAAAAACAATTACAAGCACTTTTGGGTTGTTTTTTTCGCATGTTTTTATCCCTTCAAATATATCTGGCTGCTCAATTTCCAACCAACATCGATTCACGTTTCTATAATCTGTCTTTAATCCATCTACTACATAATTCAACGACATTTGTGCATTAGGATCCTTGCTTCCATGTCCTATAATCAACACATCTACGTCCTTTTCAGGAATTGTCACGTTATTTTCTTGCAAAGACGCAGATATTCTATTTCTTACCAATTCAATTAGAGTTTTATGCATACTCATAGGCTTTGTTACAACAAATTTTACCTTGGTATCTTTTTGAAATTTCATAACATCCGTAACAGCATTCTTGACTTTCTTTCCTGGATAAAGAAAATAAGGTACAATTGTTAACGACTCAATTTCTTGTTTTAGACACTTTTTAATTCCATCCTCGATGTATGGTGGTTCCACTTCCAGAAAACAAAAATCTGTAAACACATAATCCCCTTTTGATTTTATTTCCTTACAAATCACTTCTAATTCCTCTGATGCTTCTCTTTCTCGACTGCCTCTGTCAATTAACAATAATCCTTTTTTCATCTCAATCTCCTTGCTACTGCTATAGTCAGATTTGGTGGAAATTTCTGTTTTTCCACAACCAATTCCCCTCCAGATACCTTGATTGCAGCTGCTTCTGAAACACTTGATGTCCCTTCAAACACCTTGACGGCTTCAGATGGATTTGGCGCCGAAATCTCTGCAAGTTCCTCTCTGCTCACATATTCCACAGGTATTCCCATTTCTTTTCCAATATCAATTAGTCCTTTAACATCTTCAGGTTTTTTTATTGATGCAAGCTTTGCAATGGATTTTGGACTAAGTTTGAATTTTTGCATGCAAAAATCAATCCCTTCCTTAATTGTCTCTTTTGTAGTGTCCCAATGCAAGCCCACTCCAATAACTAAACTTGGTGGTCTATACACAACAGCCTCTTTCAAAAATTCTCCGTCTAACACTTTGTCTGTAATTACCAAAAATCCCTTAGAGTCAGAGTTCTTCAATTCATCCAAACTGTTAAAAATTTTAACATTCTTTGGTAATTCCTTATACCAATTTTTCTCTCCAACATCTTGAAAAATACCAATTTTTTCTTCATTTACCATATATGCACTGACTTTGGTAACTGTAGAATCATCATCTATCTTCCATCCGAGATCTCTTCCCACCAGATCTACAGCAATTGTTTTGTTTACATCGGCAGCCGTTGTAATGACTGGAACTGCATTTATTTTCTTGGCAATTTCTTCTGTTAGTTCATTTGCACCTCCAATGTGTCCTGATAATACGCTTATCACAAAATTAGTTTTATCATCAATAACAATTACTGCAGGATCTGTTTTTTTATCTTTTAAAAATGGTGCAATTAATCGAATCACTGCGCCTAATGAAAATAAGCAAATTAGAGCATCATTACTTTTGAACAGTTCAACTATTTTTGCAGTTGTAGGTTCTGAATACCATGAAATTCCTTCTATTTTGTCTTCAAATTTTACAGGTGCAAAAACTTCCCAAGATGGATAAATTTCTTTTAATCTGGTTCCAATACTGATGCAAT
>PFFZ01000055.1 GCA_002781805.1 Nitrosopumilales archaeon CG15_BIG_FIL_POST_REV_8_21_14_020_37_12 | reverse complement strand
TTACCGGATAAAACACCCTGTCTCCTGGGATGACTTTGCCGTTGATGATTTTTGCAATCTCATCATCACACAAATTCAAGACAGATTCGGCAACCTGTGTCTGTGAAAGAAACTCTTGGTTTGCAATCATGTGCGATGTGTTGTTCTGGACTTTTTCTGCTATGTTTTGAATTTTGTTTAATAGATTTGTAAATGTCTGAGTAGTTTTCTGCACATCTTTTCCGCCTGCCAGTTTTTTTGCAGCAGCCAAAATTCCTTCTTTTATGGTGTTGTCATCTTCGCCCAATAACGGCAATAGTTCTTTGTTTGCAGCATCTACCTCTTCTGGCACGAGATCTTCAAATCCTCCAACCCTCATAAACTCGGCTGCAGCTTTTGGATATACCGTTTTGTAAATCCTATCTGAATGAACTGGTCCGGGATTTGTTGCAATGGATATGATTCCCTTGTCTGTTAGCTCCCATGACATTAATTCTGCCAGTCTGTTTTTTGCTCCTTGGGCTGCAGTGTATGGGCTTCTAAATCTGTACGGCCTTTGCTCTAGTGGCCTTTCTTCAGTAAAGAATGTGGAAATTGTAATTATCTTTCCTCCCTCTTTCATAACTTTGAGAGCTTGAACTGAACCCCAAAACGTGCCTGTAAGGTGAATTCCAACCGTACTCTTAAACTCATCAAGCGGAGCGTTGGCAAAACATGTGACAGGTCCTGAGACTCCTGCATTGTTAATTACATAATCTATCGTAACGTTTTCATTTCTTAACTCATTGAACATTTCTGTCATTCCTGCCTCGTCACTCACATCAACTCCAGAGAAAATTTTTACTGATGCGCCGCTGTTGATCTTGGAAATGATTTCATTTAGTATTTTTGCAGTCTCTTCTAACGGTTCACGTCTTCTGCCAAGAATTATCACACTTGCGCCGTTTTCAACAAATTTTTTGGCTATTGCTTGGCCGATTCCAGTTCCACTTCCTGTAACAAGGGCAACCTTATTTTGAAATTTTAACATGGACAAACCTTCCAATCATTTGTGATATTTAATTGGATTGATCCTTGAAGCAATTTCTTGATATCTTTATTTGTGGGTAAGATTCACTATTTTTTATGCATGATGCAGAGTCTGATACTTTTGTCTTAAAATCCTGGCCTGAAAAATACAGCGATATGCTAAAGGAGATCGGTGTTGATTCTCACGCAAAAGAAATTGGCTCAGATGATGTTGAAAAAGGTGATTATTACAGTAGATATTTTGCTCATACTGCCAGAATGATTACAAATAAAGGGTGTCTAGATGTGAAAAATTCTAACATTGACGTCATTCAAATAATTCAAAAGGGATAGCCATGCAAGATCCGAATCCACTTCCATGGGGCGCATTAGACCGATTTCAAGCTCATTTCATCGTAAAAAAAGACGTAGGTCAACAAGTCGTAAATTATGTGGCAAGAACAAAACTTACAACAAAAGGACATTTTGCATCAAAGACTGTAGTCAAAGTTGAATGGGATGGCAGTGGCAGTCTTGCAACATTGCTCAATCGGGACGCAGAACTCAATGAGATGATTGCAAAACAATCCGTCCATGACGCGACTATTTACGTGGAGCCAACCGATGGCGCAATCCGAATAAGAAACAAGTGGAAAAACCACATTGACTTTGGTATTACAAAAGAACTCTTTGAAATCTATGACCGCATTGCCGGTCACATAAAAAAAGCCTAGGCCTTCCACCAGTCCAAAGCTAGAAAATCTACTTTGTCTTTTCCTTTTGGAATTGCCAAGATGAATTGCTTTCTTACAGTTGTAGCCAGTCTTCCAGCTAGTACAACTCCTGTGGATGTGATAAAATCACTTCTACTGTATACCTGAATTAGATATGGTGCATGATCAATTCCTGGACCCTGTTCATACACTGCAAAGTCGCAGCCAAATTTTATCCCTGGATTGATGATGTATCCTTTGTCTCTGAAATTTTTGTACACCAAATATTTTTTATCAAAATCATGGTACTCTTTTTTACAAATCTCAATCATGTCTTCAACAGTAATCTTTTGTTTTAGTTTGTAAATTGATATTTTTTTGTTTTCCAACAGGTATAGTCCTTCTATAAGATCCAAAATAAGTGGGACATTGATTTCATCTGGCTTTGGCTTTGGGATTCCTATTGGCTTTCCATAATATCCTTGACTGAAAAGTTTGCGCGAATCTTCAATGTTCCAAACAATTATCCTGTTTTCTATTAGCTCACTTTTCATGATTGCTTCACAATTTCTTTGTATATGAATTCTATACTTGCAAATTAAAAGTAAAAATGTGGTGGGGTAAAGATCTAGAGGCTTAATGCCAATAAGATGAATGAATCTGAAACTCTTTGGCACTTGTCTGCCATCTCTTCGATTCCTTCAACAACATCTTTCATCAATAGTAGTTCTTTGGTGTTTGTGACCTCGTTTAGAAGTTTCATTGTTGCCTGTCTGTACTTGATATCTATCTCTCGTTCGATTGTCTGTGTTTCCTGAGCTAACTCTATTGCGTTTGCAGTGTTTGTGTTCAGACTGCGAATTATTTCATTTAGCTTGTAAACTTGATCGACGACCAGCTCTATCAATTTTGTTATGTCTCCTTCAATCTTTGCGCTCTTTAGAGTGGCTGGCTTCACATTGGAAAGTTTGAATGATATTCCTGTGATGTATCCTGCAATCTCATCCATGGTATATGCTGTGTTGAGGAGGTTTTCTCTATTCATGATCAAGCCGCCTACATCAGCTACTTCCCTTGTGATCTTTCGTCTTAGGTTTTCCACTTCTTCTTCGATAGTTGAAATTTGCTCTAGTGCGTTCTTGATGCCTGTTTTGTCTTTTTTCATCATAAGGTCTGGCAGTGTGGCAAGTTCTCTTGCAGCATTTAGGATTCTGTTGATTTCGTCTTGTAAAACTGCTATAGCCTTTCTTTTTGCTTGAACTTCAAGCTCTCCGCTATACATTTCTGAATTTCAAAATGTGCTCAGGTAATTTAAATCCTCTATGATTTTGTGGTTTTTCTGCGCACAAACTAGATCAAATTTTTGTCATGAGCCACTTTCTTCTGTCCTTTAAACAGCGTCAGCACCTCCTCGTTTGTTGAAGCGTCCTCAGCTGCTTTTTCCACTCTGATTTTTCCGGTGAATTTTGGAAATCGTAGTGCCAGTCCTGTGTCCTTTCTTATGGCGCCTCTTGCTGCCTTGTGAATTGGACTGAGGGTAATTTCTGATGCAACAACTTCTACGACAAGTTCCGGCTCAAACCATACATCAGCTTCCATCTCGCTATCTATTCTTGGGTTTTTCTTTATCGTCACTTTGTTAGATAGGATTTGATACAACTGATCCAAATCTTCATCTGTAAACCCGGTCCCTACCTTGCATATGCTTGTGAACATATCTTGATCGTCATCATACGATGCAAGAAGCAATGTTCCATACCTTCCAGTCCTTCTCCCTTTGCCAAAAAACGCCCCAATGACTACGAGATCCAAGCTGTCTCCTAGCTCGTTTCTGTACTCTCTTTTCAATTTCAACCAATAATTCCCTCTCGAGCCTGCTTGGTATGGCTTGTCTAACATCTTTAGCATCAACCCCTCACATCCTGAATTGATGCTGTTTTCCAAAAACTCCTCAATCTCGTTTTTGTTTGTCACTATGCTCATTGGCACATGTTTTGCATATTCGTCTTCTTTGACAATCTTTTCTAATAGATTCCTTCTTTCCTCGTACCCCAAGTCCAAACAGCTTTTGCCGTTGTAATACAGCACATCAAAAAAGTTTACTGTGATTGGATACTTTGAGACTGCTTTTTCAATCTTGTATTTTCTTCTTCTATGCATCAACTCTTGAAATGGCAAAAACTCTCCAGTGTTCTCATTTATCGCAACTGCCTCTGCTTCTAAAATTACTTTGTCTGCTTGGATTGATTTTGGAATTTTTTCTATAATGTCAGGATAATAACTTGAAATATTTTCCAAACTCCTGGAAAACAAAACCACTCTTTCTCCTTCCACATGCAGTTGGACTCTCTCTCCATCTAGTTTGTATTCTGCCGCAAATCTGTCCCCCATTTTTTCTACAGCTTCTTCTTCACTTTTCACTCTGTCTGCAAGCATTGGTCTTATTGGATTAAACAGGCTGATTTCAAATTTTTCTACTCCATCCATTCCTTTTTTGGCAACAATCTCTGCAACCTTACCCAAATCACTTGAAACATTGTATGCGTGCTCCAAGACTTTTCGATTTTCTTTGTTTCCAGTAAATGCAACTGCAAGTGCGTCCATCACTGTATTTTCTGCAATTCCCAGCCTTAGCGTTCCAAGAAGAATTTTCAGAATAAAACTTGCCTCTACCGGTGTCGCATCATTTAGTAGACTTGAAATGTATTTCATCTTCATGTCTTGTGAGCGAGAGCCTTCTAGCTTTGCAATTTTGTAAAGTGTTTCGTATACTCTTTCTACCGTGATATCTTCCATAAGAAAAGTTGTTTGTGTCTTTTGTTCAAGAATGACAGATGCAGCATATCCCAAATCTCCGCCCTTTCTGTATTCTGATTCTATTTTTTTTACAGGTATTCCTGATGATTTTGATATTGCCTTGATTGCTAGCTTTTCAGCAACTCCCAGCTCCACTCCTTCAAAATCCGGACGTAACTTTCCTTGAAGCAGATAGACAATTTTGGAAATCACATCTTGTGGAGTCTTTTCAAATAATTCCACCAGATATTGCGTTAATTCTAGTCTTTTTTTTGTTGCCTCCATTTTGCTAAATGCATCAGCTAAAATAGAAAACTCCACCCTGTAACTCTCATGATCCTGAATAAAAGTTTGAATCTAGTCTTGTTCTCTATATTTGGATTGAGGTACTTTCAGCGCTGTCTCGATCATCTTGAGGATGACTAGCTCTCTCCCAACTCTTCAAACATCTTTGATGGTAAAACGTTTTTGCACGTAGGACATTTTGGAATGAAATCGTTCATGATTATTGTTTCACATTTATCACAAATTCGCATGTAGAAGAGGTTACTTTGCCCATTCAATATAAGGTACGAACAAATGTCTCAACTCTGGGAATTCCCATGACAAACGGTCTGTTGTACTTTTATGTCCTAGATGTATCTGAAAATTGTTGGCTTGTTTGATTTTGGAAGGTCAGACACCAATGCAAAGTTGTAAAGCGGATATTGTGTTTTGTACTGTTTCATAAAACTCCATGCTACGTCATGTGTTTTGAAGTCTGTTCTTATTCCTTCAATCTGGCTTTTCTTTCCAAACACGTCAAATGGTATGATGTAGTAACTTTTGGGTCGATTGTGCGGTTTTGCCTTTAGAATCCATGCTAGCGCAAACAAAAAGACTGCTCCTAAAATGACATATTCGCTTGCAACCTTGAAAAATGCTAAAACTACGCTTGGAATTGTATGTCCAAAAAGCACTGCCATAAAATTTGAAAAAGAGATTACTGCTAACGCTGTGAAGATGTATGTCTTCCAATCAAAAATTCTTGAAAAATACTGCATTTGATACTACTATTGTATGGGGAGTGTTTTCTTTTAACTATTTCTCATCTTCTCTTTGATGGTGTGTCTAGTCTGGATCTTCATAGTTTTCTTTCTTTCCGTCACTGGATGTATTCCCTTCCATTGGCTTCATTTTACTCTCAAGAACTTCCATCCTTGCTCTGTACCCTTCAGCATATTCTAGCTCTGATGGAACTAGTGTTGCAGGATGGATGAACCCTTGACTTCTAATTGACATTGCCTTCTTTGTTGCAATCTCTCTTATTAGATCCCAATCTGGAGTTGAAAACCCGTCAAATGGCCCTGTAAATTTTCCATTGTGCATACTAAACACCAATGCTTCAACTATGGGGATGCAGAAATTGATCGTTGCTGCTGAGTTTAGTTTTACTGGCATTAGTGGCATGTTATGGCTTCCTCTTGTGTTTCCTGCCACAAAATGTGGGTTGTTAAATACACTGCCTGCTTCTTCTGTTGCTGGGAACATTTTTTGTGTCCTCACCAAACAAATTGGATCATCTTTTCCAACATAAGTTCCTGCAATGTTGTGCAGTCTATCAGTTGATGCTGCAAGAATTGGTTCTCCGTCTTTGGTTGTGACTGAATCCACCACATATCTTCCAGGATACATTAACGCCGCTTCGATTGTTGGTTTGTCTTGCCATAACTCAAGCTCTGCAATCTTGCCTTCTTCTACATCCATTATGTTCATTTTAACACCTGCT
>PFFZ01000023.1:5125-6229 GCA_002781805.1 Nitrosopumilales archaeon CG15_BIG_FIL_POST_REV_8_21_14_020_37_12 | reverse complement strand
TCTGAGTTATTAACTGGCCATTGATGATCACGCTGGTATCAACTACAATCTTTGACAAATTCTAACACCATTAATTGAGATAAAGGGACTAAATTACTTTGCCAAGATATCGTTGATGGATTTTAACACATTGTTAAAATCAAAAGGTTTGGAGATGTAGGCAAGTGCGCCGGCATCCATGCACTGTCCAATTATTTTTTGATCATCGCTTGCAGTCACAAGAATGATTTTTGCGTCGGGTTTGGAGGCTATGACTTCCTTAACCACAGTCAAGCCATCTTTTTTTGGCATTGCCAAATCCAGAAGCATCAGATCAGGATTTAATTGGAAAAATTTTTCAATTGCTTCTGCCCCATCAATTGCCTCTCCGACAATATTGTGTTCGCCAATTGACAAAATATCCTTCAGGACAAGTCGTATGGCATCAGAATCATCAGCAATTAAGATATCGGCCATAGAGTGTTCCAGTCATTTGTGAATTTAAAAATATTCATCAGTGAAGGTGGACAGAGATTGCCCTAATGCGTTTTTTCATTTCACTAAGGTCATAATCTGATGAAACCATGGCGAGTTTCATGGCATCCACGCTTGCAGACATTTCATCAAAGAACTGTATGCTTATGCCGCCAATGATTTTCTTTAAGACAAAATCCAACTCAGATGCCAGTTCGCCCAAACCCTCCTGCCCCATCATCGGGGCCAAGCCTTTGATTTTATGGACATGTTTTTCTATTGAAATTGCTTGTTTGATGATTTCATCGTTGGTTTTGCACGAGCTCAAAATGTCAGAGATGTCTGAAATTTCTTGGTTGATTTCCTGCGTTGCCAATTTGATAAATTCATCAGACATCAGAATCAATTAAAGAAAATTCACTATTATTTTTATACTCTATGGGGAGTGGAACATTGTATGAAAATAGTCAGTAAGACATACCTGTTAATCGGTGTGCTTGTTGCTGCAGCCATAATCAATTTAGTACTACTTTATGAAAATCAAAATGCAGAGGAGAGTCAATCATATTCTATTATCAAGGCAGGAGACATCAAAGTAAAGGCAGAAGCCATCTCAGGATTAGCAGCAGCAATAGCAAGCGGAAACGAGGA
>PFFZ01000023.1:4528-5059 GCA_002781805.1 Nitrosopumilales archaeon CG15_BIG_FIL_POST_REV_8_21_14_020_37_12 | reverse complement strand
AGGGAAGATAAACGAACTGCCTGTTGAAAAAGTCCCACCGCAAATATCGGCAGACTTTCAGAAAGTCATATCATCATGGGAAGAATACAAGCAAGCAGCAATTCAGGTTGAAAACACTTCGGTTTTTGACATGGAGGCAACAAATGCTCTCAATTACTTATTAGAAAAAAACAGTGAATTGATTCTGCTTGCAGACAAATTACAAAAAGAGGTAGACAATCTTGATAGAGATTACAACAGACACAAACAAATAGCGACAGATCTTGTAACACATGCAAAATCATTGAGCCAGCAAATACTTTTGATTTCAATAGGAGAGGAGGAAAACATACAAGAAAAGCTCAAAATTGAACGATTGAAATTTGACATAGCAATTAAGAAACTACTGCAGATTCCCACCAACAATCTGGATGTAAAAAGTGTGGGAGAAGAGCACGAAGAGTTGATTCCTCTGCCACGGCAAAACTCTGAAGCACTACGACAGATAGACCCCTTATGGGAAGCAATGCAGACAAGAATCAATATCTTAGA
>PFFZ01000023.1:4010-4230 GCA_002781805.1 Nitrosopumilales archaeon CG15_BIG_FIL_POST_REV_8_21_14_020_37_12 | reverse complement strand
GAGGTGGGAGATCTGATAGACACATTCAACACAATGTCAGATACAATCAAACAAAAAGAAGAGGAATCAAAAAGGACAGATATTGCAAAAGATGAGTTTCTTGCAATGATCACTCACGAGTTAAAGACGCCATTGGTTCCAATACAAGGGTATGCAGACATTTTACTTAGCGAGCATTTGGGGAAACTGACACCAAAACAAAAAGAGCGAATAAACATCA
>PFFZ01000023.1:3854-3996 GCA_002781805.1 Nitrosopumilales archaeon CG15_BIG_FIL_POST_REV_8_21_14_020_37_12 | reverse complement strand
GAGACACTTCTCTCAATGATATCAGACCTGCTTGATGCGCAGAAATTAGAACTGGGTCAGCTTAGAATGAAAATGGAGAACACTAACATCAAAAATACAATTGCAAACACGGTGGAATTGTTGAGGCCGTATGCTGCTGAAA
>PFFZ01000023.1:2044-3765 GCA_002781805.1 Nitrosopumilales archaeon CG15_BIG_FIL_POST_REV_8_21_14_020_37_12 | reverse complement strand
AATAGCATAAATGCCATTGTTCAAAAACAAGGCAAGATCAAAGTCACAATGGAGGATATAGGGGACAAAGTCAGGATCACAGTAAAAGACAACGGTGTTGGAATTCCAATTGAGAAGCAAAGGGACTTGTTTAAGAAATTCTACCAGGTGGATGCGTCACTGACAAGGGAGAAGGGGGGCAGCGGACTAGGACTGGCAATATGCAAGGGAATTGTCGAAAATCATGGCGGGAAGATCACAGCCAAGAGCAGTTCAAACCAAGGGGCAGAGTTTTCATTCACATTGCCAAAAAACACTGCAGCAAAGTCTCCAATAGGAATTGCTTAAAGAAAACAAACTTTCTTAACTAAATTCACTCACTCTCTGGAAAAAATGGGGTTTTTTCAAAGACACAACATGGATGCAGACAATCACAAAAACCACGAGTTTTACGCAAACTGTGCCTCGTATTTTGAGCATTTACGCAAAAAAGGGGAATTTGACTATGAGTTTGAGGACGAGTATTACTTTACAATGCCTGCAATCTCAAACCACTAAAGATTTAGGAACACCAAACAATCATTTTTCATGGATTCTTTTCTCCAGGAAATAGCAGACAAGGCAATATCATACTGCCAGGATTCAGGCGCACAGTACTGCGACGCAAGAGCAGAGATGCACAACACAAAGTCAGCCACAATAGAGAACGGGCAGGTGGAGCACATAAGAGAAAAGTCAGACAACGGATTGGGAATAAGACTCTTAAAAAACGGGGCGTGGGGATTTGTCTCCATCACAAACCCAGACTCGTTTGAGCAGATAAGGAACAGGATTGACAGCGCACTGAGAAGCTCGGATTATACATCAAAAAACAAGCAAAGAGTTGAGATGTATCCGGTTCCAACAACCAAGACAAGAAAAGATCTACCAGTACTAAAAAAACCAGACATTGAAGAGATGATAAAAGCAGGACTGGAGTGCGGCAAGATTATCTCAGAGAGTCATAAAATAACAAAGTCTGTTGTAAACCCATGGTTTTCAGAAAACTCCAAATATTTTAAGAGTAGCGAGGGAACTGAGATTTTACAAAACTATACAGATGTCATAATAGAGATGATTGCAACTGCACATGAATCTGGAAAAACCCAGTCAGTCAACATCACAGAGGGCGGAAGAGGAGGCATGGAGCAGATTATTCAAAATGACATCATGCAAAACAGCGCAAGAAAAATTTCAGAAAAAGCATCAGAGCTGATTGATGCAAAGCCAGCAAAGGAAGAGAAGGGAGTAGTAGTGATGAATCCAGACTTTGTAGCATTGCTCACACATGAAATTCTTGGCCACCCATCAGAAGCAGACAGAGTTTTGGGAAAAGAGATGGCATGGGCAGGAGGAGCTTGGTGGAAGGGAAAACTAGGAGAGAAGATAGGCTCAGAGAATCTAAACGTGTTTGATGATCCCACAATCAGTCACAGTCTTGGATGGTACCATTATGATGACGAAGGGGTGAAAGCCAAAAGAACGAATCTTGTAGAAAACGGAGTTTTGAAAAACCACATGCAAAGCAGAGAAACTGCGCAGGCGTTTGGCAAAGAGCCAACTGGAAACATGAGGGCAACAAGCTACATGTTCATGCCACTTATACGAATGGCTTGCACATGCATACAAAAAGGAGATTGGAAGCAAGAAGAGATGATAAAGGATGTAAAAAACGGATATTTTGTATCAAACATGAAGATACC
>PFFZ01000023.1:921-2003 GCA_002781805.1 Nitrosopumilales archaeon CG15_BIG_FIL_POST_REV_8_21_14_020_37_12 | reverse complement strand
AGTATGCACAAAAAATCGAAAATGGCGAGGTTACAGACCTGCTAAGGGACGTCATAGTGATGGGAACTGCGCCTGAATTCTTCAAGTCAATTGACGCTTGCGGAAATGATTTTACAGTAAGGCCGATTACAAATTGTGGCAAGGGAGACCCGATGCAGTCAATGATGATGGGCAATGGAGGACCGTCAATTAGAGGAATTGCAACGGTAAAGAGTGTGAATTAAGATGGATTCAGAGTTAGAGGCAATACGGCAAAGCGTAGTTGAATGCACAAACTGTGACCTGTGCAAGACCAGGACAAACGCAGTTCCCGGAAAAGGCAATTTTCAATCCGATGTGATTTTTGTGGGAGAGGCCCCGGGAAGAAACGAGGATCAGAGAGGAGAGCCGTTTGTAGGGATTGCAGGAAAGAGGCTCGAGCAGGCACTGGAGAGTGCAGGTATCAACAGGGATTCAGTATACATTACAAATGTTGTAAAGTGCAGGCCTCCAAACAACAGAGTTCCAAGTGTTGCAGAAAGGGACACATGCAAAGAGTATTTGCAAAAAGAGATTTCAATCATAAAACCAAAAGTGATATGCGTTTTGGGCAATACGGCATTTAACTCAGTTTTAGGAGGGGCAGAGATTACAAAATTTAGAGGAAAAGTGGTGAGAAAAGACAACCAAATTTACTTTTTGACAGTACATCCAGCAGCGACAATTTACAATCAAGAATTAATTGGGGTTTTAGAATCAGATATTGCAAAGCTGTTTGAGACCATAAGGGAGTTAAAAAACAACAGACAGGTAAAGATAGACATTGAGTACGATTCCTAGAGAATTTTATTTGCAAGATACGGTAGTTGTCGCAAAGAACCTGCTTGGGAAAAAAATAATACGAATAATCGGAGGGCAAGAAACATCGGGAATTATTGTAGAGACTGAGGCTTATAGACACAAAGACGATCCTGCAAGCCATGCACATAGAAAGATGACAGACAGAAACAAGGCAATGTTTGAGGAGGTAGGAAGGGCATATGTCTATTTTACCTACGGAATGCATTATTGCTTTAACGTGGTTGCAAGAGATGCAAGGCATG
>PFFZ01000023.1:0-839 GCA_002781805.1 Nitrosopumilales archaeon CG15_BIG_FIL_POST_REV_8_21_14_020_37_12 | reverse complement strand
GAGAAACTTGGCAAACGGTCCTGCAAAACTAACCCAGGCATTGCAGATTACAAAGGAGCAGTATGGGTCAGACCTTACAAAGAGAGGAAGCCTGTTTATCGCAGAGGGGATCAGTGTCAAAAAGATCAGCGCAAATCCAAGAATAGGGATAAAAGATGCAACAGAAAAGTTGTGGAACTTTAAGTTCAGAGCCTAATCATCGTTGTTCTCATCCAGAGTCCAAGGTGCAAATCTTCCCAGTATTTTTTGCCAGTCCAGTCTCAGCATCAGGACAACCACAGAAGTCATCATTGCACCAAAAACAATTATTCCCACATACACAGGAGTAGTGTCTTCCAGATTTTCAAGAAGCGGTTCTACAAGTGAGATGCCAAGGTGGTGCGATATCAGAACAATGGCATAGCTTAGAATGATTTTGCCAGTAAGAGTTGCGATGAAAAATCTTTTTGGGTTGTACTTTGCCAATCCCAACGGGACATAAACAAGATCATCAGGTATAGGAGTGGCAGCTGCAAAAAATGCGGCAGCTGCGCCATATCGTTTTACAAGACGCTCAAAGGGCCTCATTCGCTTTCTGGTTTTCTCATTAATTATACGCCTGCCACCATAGCTGACGTAAAAGATTATCTGTTTTGCAACTGTCGCAGTTATTGCAGACAGCAGCGCCAAAATGTGCAAGTCAAACTGATTGCCCACAGACATTGTTGCAAGCAAAAGAAACCCAGGCAATGGGACAAATGGGATTAGAGAGCCAAAAAAATTGACCAGACTCAGACCGAGATAGCCTACCTCGGGTGCAAAAGGGAATATGTCAGTAAAATCCACAATTCCCACAACTA
>PFFZ01000041.1 GCA_002781805.1 Nitrosopumilales archaeon CG15_BIG_FIL_POST_REV_8_21_14_020_37_12 | reverse complement strand
AATCAGTTTACAAGTAATTTTCAAACACTTGTGATCATAAATCATGATCTGTTGAGGATAAGACAAAATCTAATAGGTGGTTTTATAACAGGTGCTATGATAACAATACCCCAACATGGAAGAGCTGAGGGTAAAAAAAGACTTTACAGATATCTACAAACAAAAAGTTCCGAATAACTATCTAAAAGAAATGCAAAAACTGGAATATCGTATTCCAGATAAGACAAAGCCTCTGTATCTGTCTCTTGCAAAACAACTTTACAACAAACTATCAAGAACCATCAATATTTTAGATATAGGTAGTTCTTATGGGATCAATTCTGCATTAATGAAATATGATCTGAAAATGTCCGAACTAGATGACTTTTTTCTAAAAGAAGATACACCTACAAAAAAGCAGACAAGGGAGTTTTTTGAGGACCAACCGATAGACAAAACACTCAGTTTCTGCCAAATAGACATATCACAACCCGCACTAGATTTTTCAAAAGATGTTCAGTTATGCAAGAAAATATTTTGCATAAATCTTGAAAAAGATGTGTTACCAATCAATGAAGTTCCACCGTTGGACATGATCATAGCTACTGGATGTATAGGGTACATAGGATACAAGGCATTTTCAAGTTTGTTAGAATCAATTAAAAAACAAGACTCAGACTATTCCAAGTCTCTTTCTCAAACCAATCCCATTTTTGCATTTTCAGTTTTGAGGATTTTTGATATGGAAAAAATTCAAAAAACTTTTGAGGATTATGGTTATTCTATTGTAAAAAGCAATTTGAAACCAATTCGTCAAAGGAGGTTTTCCGATCCAGAAGAAAAACACAAGACGGTATCATTATTGCACGGCAAAGGAATAGATACTAAAAAATTTGAGGATCATGGTTATTTCTATGCCGATTTTTATGTTGCAAGTCCTAAAAAAATAGAACCACAATTAACTATAATGCTACAGAAGATGGAACGATGCGCAAGTTGTTAAACGAACCTCTCTAAATTTTCAATATTTTTACAATTAGATGAAAATTATCCACAGTAAAACGTACTGTATTGATTTTTCTAATTAGCATTGTAGAATTGTTCATAAGTGGGAGAATTTCCCTTTTTACAGAGCTAGGTAAGAATGGATTACGAAAAAATTTGTGACCAGATTTTAGAAATTGACAAGACAATAAGGTATGTAGGAGTTTACGACTATGGCGAGCTGTATGACAAAACAAGAAAGGGATTGAAAAGCTACCTAACAAGAGAAGAGACTGAGACAGCATTGTCACAGGCAGTCTATAGATGGTCCACCAGGAAAAAAACATCAGAGAAGATCGGCAAGCCGATTTATGCACTGGCAAAATATGAAAAGATTTATCGAATTACCGTCCCCATTGGAGGTGCAGGTCTGATTCTGATCAGTACAGAGATAGATGCAGATATCAATAAAATCACAGACAAAGTCTTGGAGATTGTTATCAAGTCTGAGGTTTGAAAAACTACTTTAATACAAAAATGATCCAAAAGAATCATGGTAAAAATTCCAGATGAAATAAAGGATTTCATCGACGCACAGGGGATTTTTGCAGTAGGAACTGTAAATGGTAGCATAGCAAATGTTTCACCTAGAATATTCTTCAAAATTGAAGAAGATACAATATACTGGCTTGATTTTTTCAAGCATAAATCATTTAAGAATATGCAGGCAAATCCGCTAGTAACTATTTCAGTTTTTAACAAAGAAGAGTTAAAGGGATTTCAGTTCAGAGGAACCGTGACTTTCATTACAGACGAACCAACAAAATCCATTATAAAAAATTCCATAATCAAAAAAACGCTAGAGAAAAACAACTCAGAGAAAGTAAAGAAAATAAGCGATAAGGAAGCCCAGGTGATTCAATTTGAGCCAAAAGTATGCTATTCTCTAAATCCAGAAGAATATACTGACATGTGCATTGGCTCAGACATTGATTCTACGCAGTTGTTTCAAAAGTAACCCATTAAATATTCAAACAAGTTTTCACAGTTTATGGATTTTCATGTGTTTGATACATATGTCAAAGCCAAAGATGGCCGTACTATGCATTTTGATGTCGTAACTGATAAAAAAGAAACTGAAAAGGCAATAGCATACGCAAAAGAATGGCTAAAAACCATTGGCGAGGAAAATTCTACCGTAACTACAAACGAGTGCAGGTTTTGTCATACTTAATCAGTACCAGACGACATGGAAATTGAGATCATGACAAACGGATATTTCATTGCAAAGATGGAAGGCTGTCCAGAGTAATCATTCCAGCAAAGCCGCTCCAAAAACTCCAGCAGAATCACCCAGTTTGTTTTTTAGAATTGGAGTGTCCACAATATCAGAGAATACTTTGTCATATATGGAGTCCCTCCCATCAGAATATAGAAAGTTGATGTTTGACAACCCACCGCCAAGAACTATGGCGTCAGGATCCAAGATATCAACCACGTTTGCCATGCCAAACCCAAAGTTTTCAAGAAACTCGTCTTTCCATTGCTCAAAGTTGTCAGTGTCATTAGAACATATTATTTCAGGAATAGATTGTGGCATTCCTGTTAACTCAAACCATCTTTTCTCCAGTGCAGGACCGCTGATATAGGTTTCAACACATCCATTTTTTCCGCAGTAACATGTATTGCCATTCCGGTACAGAGTATGGTGCCCCCATTCTCCTGCAATGTTGGTTCTGCCCTGATACAACTTGCCATCAATTACAATGCCACCACCTACACCAGTCCCCATAATTACTCCAAAAACAAGCCCATATCCTCTTGCAGCACCTAATGTAGCTTCGGCTTGAGCAAAACAATTAGCGTCATTTTCCATGGAAACTTTTTTTTCCAATAGTTTCTGCAGATCTTCTTTTAATGATTTTCCTATCAGCGATTGCGTATTACTGTTTTTAATCAAACCAGTTTTTTTTGATATTGCACCTGGTGTACACACACCTAAAGAAAAGTCATCTATGTTTTGAGACAAGTCAGATACAAGTAATCTGATAGATTCTAAGATTTCCTGATAGTTATTTTTTGGAGTCAGAACTCTCTTTCTTTGAATTGTTTGCAGTTTTTCATCTAAGAGAATGCCTTCTGTTTTGGTTCCACCAAGATCTATGCCGATTTTGTACAACAATGATGAGAATGGTTTTGCTTCTTAAGAGATTTATCCCATACGAGGCATGCCGCCGCCACCTGGACCGCCAGATACTGCAATAACATCATCTATTCTAAGGATCATGCACGCTGCCTCTGTTGCAGATTTTATTATTTGTTCTTTGACTACAATTGGCTCTACGACGTCAATTGCAAGCATGTCTGCAATCTTCGTATTTCTTGCGTCAATTCCAGTCCATTTTTTTCCTTGGTTTTGTTTTGCTCTGAGGTTAGCCATTGTATCAATTGGATCCATTCCAGCGTTTTCAGCAATTGTCAAAGGAATTGTCTCCAATGCCTCAGCATATTTTTTTATTGCAAGTTGTTCGCGTCCGTCAAAACTATCTGCCCAATCCTTGAGAAGAGAGGCAGCATATGATTCAGGTGCACCGCCTCCGGCAACAATTTCTGGTTTCTCAATTACATCCTTTACTACCATCAAAGAGTCATGAATGGAACGATCTACCTCATCAATTACTCTTTGGGAACCGCCTCTGATCAAAAGTGTTACTGATTGCGGATGTTTGCACCCTTCAATGAAAACCCACTTGTCAGATTCAACCTTCTTTTGATGAACCAAGTCCGCAATACCCAAGTCTTTCTCCGAGAGATCATCCAAGTTTGAAATTACACGTCCGCCTGTTGCTTTCCCAAGTTTAATCATGTCGCTTTCTTTTACACGACGAACTGCCAAAATTCCATGTTTTGCAAGATAGTGTTGAGCAATGTCATCAATTCCTTTCTGACAGATCAAAACATTTGTTCCAACAGAATGTAGCTTGTCAACCATTGTCTTGAGCATTCTGTTCTCTTCTTCCAAAAACATCTGCATTTGTGTAGGATCTGTAATTCTAATCTCCGAACTCATCTCCGTTTTTTCAATTTCAAGTGCAGAGTTTAATAGTGCAATTTTTGCATTTTCAATTTTTGTTGGCATTCCGCTGTGAACTATTTCTTTATCTAAAACAATTCCTTTAACAATTTGAGTATCCTGGATAGAGCCTCCTGCCTTTTTTTCAACCTTGATGTTTTCAAGATCTACTGAATAAACTTCGCCTTTTTTGGTAGCGATTTTCAAAATTGCATCAACAACAATCTTAGAGAGAATGTCGCTATCTTCTGAGATTAGTTTTGACTGCATACTTGTAACTGCAATTTTTAAAAGGGACTCACTGTCATCAGGTTTGATTTTCTTTGCCATCTCAGAATAAATTTCCAATGTCTTTTCAGCAGCTGCCTGATATCCTTCAACAATGACTGATGAATGGACGTCTTTTTTGAGTAGCTCTTCTGCCTTTGCCAGCAGTGCTCCTCCAAAAACTACCGAAGATGTAGTTCCATCACCTACTTCATTATCGACTGTTTTTGCAATCTCAACCATCATTTTTGCGGCTGGGTGCTGAACATCAATTTCTTTTAGGATGGTTGCGCCATCGTTTGTAATAGTAACATCACCTAAGGAATCAACTAACATCTTGTCCAAACCTCTTGGACCTAGACTGCTTCTTACTAATTCAGCAACTAGTTTTGCAGCAGCAATATTGTTGTGCTGAGCATCCTTACCTTTTTGTTGTAGAGCGCTCTCTTTTAGGACTAGAACTGGTCCATTTGGTCCTTGCTGAATTGATGCCATTAAGATTCAGCATCAATCCCCTGCATCCCCCTTTTTAATATTACTTACTTGATCGGATCGATGTAAGATCTATTTTTCACATCAATTATTCCACTAGAAAGAATTCTTACTGATGGCAGAGCCAAAAATGGCAAGAATAACGGGATCAAGTGAGGTCGCAAAAATTTGCATCCAGAATCAACTATCGAGTCAGTTATTTTCTCAAAATTAGATGAAACATCATCAAATGAGTCAGTAGATACGATTCCTCCAAGGTTTAACGGAAGAAAAGCCAAAATCTTTCCTGATTTTACGACTATCATACCTCCCTGACTTTTTACAAGTGTATTTGATGCAATTGCCATATCAGAATCATTTGAACCAATCACAATCAGGTCATTTTCATGGAAGCTCCATGTAGAGGCAAACGCGCCAATGTCTGCACCAAAGTTCTCAAGAAATCCAATGGAGTGCTTTTTTGTTCCATGAATCCTGTCAAAAGCTGCTACTTTCCATATATCATTATCATAAGAAGCCAATACATTTCCATCCTTGACATTTAATTTTGCTTCTCCAAGTTTTGTTATGATCTCAGTTTGCATAAATATGGTATTTACGTCAACTTGACCCTTTTTAGATTCAACAACAAAGTCATTTGGAGAAAACTTTCTTAATTTTACCGTGTTTTTGATCCATTTTGAAATTGGTTTTTTCCTTATTTTTGTTACAAGTGATCCATTTGAAACAACTAGTTTGCCTCCAACAAATACTTCAGAAGGTCTAATTGATTTCAAGTCATCAAAGACAAGAATGTCTGCTAACTTGCCTGGGGCAATGCCTCCCAGATCTCTGTTCATGTTGTAATAATCAAAGCAGTTTTTTGAGGCCATGGTAATTGCATCTATCGGTTTCAATCCCAGAGAGATTGCTTCCCTAACACAATGATCAATGTGACCATACTTTGACATGTCCAAGGGATCCAAACCATCAGAACAAAACATCAACTGACTAAGATATGTTCCATGAGACATTACACGCGGGATGATCTCTTTTAAATCACGTCTTATGGAACCTTCCCGAATCATTATCCACATTCCCAAACGCAATCTCTCTAGAACTTGATCAAAATTGATTGGCTCATGACACGACAATATTCCAGATGACACATACGCGTTGAGTTTTTTCTCACTTGCGCCAGCTGTGTGTCCATTAATTATGCAGTCAGCCTCTAGCATTGATGAGAGTGATTTCATGGTATTTGGATCACGTAGTGTGACTTTGGTCCATGAGAAAACTTCACCCAATCCCAGCACGTGCGGATGTTTTATTGCAGTCTTTTGTTCAGATAGGGACATTGTTTTACTGTTGCTAAATTTGCCATCTACTGGCAAGCCACCTGGAACTACTTGGAATATTCTAATTGGCAAGTCCTCACCAAGTTTTAGAAATTCTTGAAACCCTTTGTTCCCCCCAACGCTGACAATGTCTATAGGATCAGAAAAAAGAGATGTCACTCCACAAAGAAGTGATCTCTTGGCAAGCTCTGAGGGCAATACAAACTGATCAATGTGTACATGCGGATCTGCAAATCCCGGAGAAACAAATTTTTCTTTAACATCAACAACGCAAGTGTTTGTTCCAATGGTATGGCTGGCATCTGGTCCAACATATGCTATTCTGTCTTTGATTATCGCGATCTGTGTTTTTGGAATAGTTTCTCGGGTGTATACAGATATCATGGTACAATTTTTCAAAACAAGATCGGCTTTTCTGTCTCCCATCGCAACAGAGTTTAATGACGAGATCGAATTTGCTAGGCTCGAAGTCACAGAACATGTTTGATTTTGCGCCTATTATAGATTCAATGCTTAAATTACCGTTGAAGTGGTTTTTTTGATATGAACATACCCAAGACCATTAGAAAGTATTGTGCAAAATGTAAGACGCATACTG
>PFFZ01000078.1 GCA_002781805.1 Nitrosopumilales archaeon CG15_BIG_FIL_POST_REV_8_21_14_020_37_12 | reverse complement strand
TTGATGCTTGATAATTTGCAGCTGCCATAGAAAATCCGTCTGCGAACAAATTCGCAAAACCCAAAATCAAAATTATTCCAGAAGGTAGCGACGCACCTATAACTCCTGCAACAATGGCAAAAGTAGTTACTGCCCCATCAATGGAACCATAAATAAAATCATCAAAATGTAATTTCATAACAATGATTAATCTTTTCTAACTGCTTTAATGTATTCTTAATAAACTCTATTTTACTAAAGTGTAACTTACATTTGTGAATGTAAATCACTTTGTCCTATTTCTTAATGTGAAAATCATGATCTTTTTTTATATTTGAAGTACATCAACCACAAACATGGCAAAATTTAAAAAAATTCTTGTTCCTCTTGATGGCTCTACTAATGCCAGCCGTGGTTTAGATAGAGCTATTGAAATTGCAAAAGAAAGTGGTGCTGAAATTACCGGATTTTATGTATTCCATTTGCCATTTGCTGCAGGAATAAAATACACACAAAAAATGAAAGATGATGCACAAAACAAAGCTGTAAAAGCAATTGGACCTGCAATGAAACGTGCTCAAAAATTAGGTGCGACATTCAAATACAAAACTGGAGGAGGTCATACTGGATCAGAAATTGTCAAATTTGCTGAAAAAGGAAAGTATGATATGATTGTAATTGGTGCTAGAGGAATTGGTGGTACTAAAGAAGCATTTCTTGGAAGTACATCTAATTATGTAATGCACAAATCAAAAATTCCTGTTTTAGTAGTAAAATAGAAAAATTATGCCCATTCCTCAGATTTTTCTTATTATTATGAAAATCATGTGTTTAGTAAAAATACCATTAACACATAATCTTTTTGAAGATTGAAAGATAGACATTTTGTAATTATTGGATTAGTGATTGGAATCATTGGATTTGCTTCATTCATTGGTATAATTGGCCAAGGTAATGTAAGACATGTAGAAATTTTTTGGCCAGAAAAAGTGGAACAAACAGTTGCGTTCAAAGAATTGAACGACCAAGTAAAGCTCGTTGGAATTTTAGGAACATCTGAAGATAATAATCCCACATTAATCATGAGAACTAATTTTGCATATGTTTTAACTGTAGAAAATCATGGAACACAACATCATAGATTGTACATTGAAGGATTTAATATTCAAACTAAGTTATTGGAACCTGGACAAACTGATACTATTACACTTTATCCAGACAAGGAGGGGATTTTTAATTATTATGATAAAAGAGAAAGACTGGAATTATTGGGACAATTAAAGTCAGTTCAGGTAGTTCCATCTGATAGTTTTACTGGATTTCTAAAAGATATGATATGATCAAAAAGAATCATTGATATTTTATAATAATAACATCAGAGTATAGAAATATGAAATCATTTAGCAAGATATGAGGTATTATGGTAGAAAGTAACTATGACATCTTAGGAATTATTGAAGGTTCTACAGATAAAGAAATTCGTGATGCGTTTAGACGACTTGCTCTTCAATTTCATTCTGATAGAGGTGGTGAAAATGAGCAATTTATTAAAATTAAACAAGCGTACGAGGATCTCAAAATAGGAAAAAAATATCCAGAAACAAATCTAGAAAAACTCCGTAACTCTCGTGTATATTCAGGCGAATCTGAGGAGGAAGTTAGAAGAAAAAACCAAATTCTTGGCCAACAACTCTCAAAAGAAATGCAAACTGCAGAAGAATGGGCAGCTGCACTTAACAGATCAAATTCCACTGCATCGAGATTATTTGGTTCAAAAACACTTGGTGAAATTGAGTTAGAAAGAAAGGCAAACGGAGCACTTTCAATCAAAGGGAATTTTATGGCCGGTAGTTTAACATATGATGGACCTATAATTATGCAAGGCAACATCACCAGTCCGTCTTGGACAGATGAATTTAAAACTAAAATTCATTTAACCAGTGGAGACTTCAAATTCATTAACCCACTTGACAATAAATATAGAATTGAAAACGGAGCACAAATCATTGTTGATAATGGTAATGTTGTTGTTGGGAATATTTTTGGAAGAAAATTCAGGGTTCAGGATTCAGAAGGAAGAGTCGGAGTTTATCAAACAAAAGAACATAGAACTCACGTCTTGGCACCAAAAGGAAAAATTATAGCTGAAAATATTGCAAACACTGTTTTTCTTGAGGGTGACACAATTATCGTTTTAAATTTAGAGGATGATGTTAGAATAAAAGGCCGAGAAATTTTAATTTACGGAGGAAAGATTACTTATGATACAATCATTGAATTAAAAAAAGATGGAATCATCAGGTTTTTTGAAAATTTTTCTGTTCAAGGTCTTAGTAACGATGCAATTATCAAACTTGATAATGGAAAACAAATACCGCTAGTTGACATTAAAACCAAGAAAATTAGGGATTTAGCAGATGAATTTGTGCCTAACAAGAATGATTATCATAAAGATGCAACTATGGTTGGAAATGGATTTACAATTACATATGAAATGCTTGATAATCTTTCAAAGAAACCTTCGAAATCTCAAAAATTTAACTGGACTTCAAAACTTGGCTTGTCTAGAAATTAAACATAATATGTTTCCAAAGATTTCTAGTTATTTTCAAACTAAGTAATAACCAAATTACATATTAGTACATCTTGTAAACGATCCGTTGTATGAATAAAGTAATTCTGTTCGTAATGGGAGTTGTTACAATAACAATACTTGTCTCAACACCTTCTTTTGCACTAGACACTTACGAGCTTCGAGGATCTGGAATATCTCTTGATTCAAATCGAAATAATCCTATATTGTATAAATCCAGTTTGAAGTTAGAATTTACCAATCTATCTGAAGTTTCCAAGGGTTCACTTATTCTGAAATCTCAGCAAAATACAATTGCTGCTAGGATGATTTCTGATGATTGGAATATTTCTTATAATGCAGATGGTTCCTTTGTTGGTTCTGGTCCTGTGAGAACTTTACAAAATACGTATTATGATATGACCATCAAAGGTGAACGAAAATATGTTGCTAATAATTGGTCAATGTGGGAAGCTGTTGGTGAGTTAAAAGGAGCAAATCAAGAAAAATATTCACTAAGATTCATTGTTACTGGAGATGACAGGTTTTCTTCTACTTCTCACAAATTAACCTCAACAATTGTAATTCCAACAGGTAATGCATACCAACAAGAATCATCATCATACATACCTGAAAAACCAACTGTATTTAGAGGAACAATTGTCTCGTGGTTGAATCATGATTCTGTAGTACATACTGTTCAAAGCCAGGATGGTAAAGGAAATGTAATTTCTGTCTTTAATAGTAACGTCCTCCAACCTGGAGACAAATTTTCCTATGAATTTGCAGATCCAGGAATATATCATTATTTATGCACACTTCATCCTTGGAGAACAGGCATAATTACAGTAGTGTAACACACGAAGAATTGATATTCGCATAGAAACTCTGAGAAATTAAATGGCAATTTCGTTTAGTCTAGATAAAAAACTCATTCTTCTTGTAATGATTGTATCTGTGATTGCTCTGTCTGTTACTGCATATCTTAGTTTTACATATGCCGATGAAATTCTAAAAGAAAGACAAGGAGAACAATTATTTGGTGAATCTCGAGTCAGGGGCGATACACTTAGGCTTCTTTTTGAATCTCGCATTGAACAAAATAAAATTCTAGCAAATGATCCTATGATTAGAATACTCACTGCTGAATTAAATCAGGTTTCAGAGGCTAATTTTGAAAAAATTAGAGAAGAAAAGCGTAGAATTTTTCTCACTCAAGTTCAAGCATTTCAGGAGCTAATTGGTTTTTCAATTGGATTTGAAGATGTCAAAATTATCGGTTCTAACGGGAAAATCCTATTTACTCTTGGAAGAATAACAAATTCTGATTTCTTAAATGATCCATTATTTAAAAAAGGAATGACACAATCTTTTGTTGATTTTGAACCTTCACCATCTGGAAAAAAGATGATTGTTGTTTCGCCTATTTTCTCTGAAGATAGTAAAAAAGGTGATGAACCAATAGGAGTAATTATTTCTAGAATGAGAACTGTGGCAATAGACAACATACTTCTTAATAGAAGTGGTCTAGGTGAAACCGGCGAGGTTTACATTGTAAATGATGGGTTCTTAATGTTATCCGAATCCAGATTCATTGATAATGTAATATTTACACAAAAAGTTGACACTATTCCAGTCCAAAAATGTTTTAGAGAAGGCAAAGAACATATTGGATTTTATCCTGATTATAGGGGAACTAAAATTTATGGTTCTTCATACTGTGCAAATGACTTGGGATTTGTGTTGTTGGCTGAAATTGATGAAGCAGAAACAGTCGAACCTATTTTAATTCTTCAAGATAAATTGTTCCAAACAGGTCTTTTAATTACTACCGGAATGGCTATCATAGCATTTGCACTTTCAAAAACCCTTTCAAGACCATTAATCAAACTTAAAAATGCAGCAAACAAAATTGCAAGCGGGAATTTTGATGTTAGAACAAACATCAATACTACTGATGAAATTGGAGAATTATCATTTGCATTTGATTCAATGGCCCAGAAGCTGCAAGATTCTCTCATTGAAATTAAACAAAAAGAAGATGTAATTAAGACACAAGAAGACATTCTTTTGCAATTCTCAGATTACAGCGAAAATTATTGTGTATGTATGGTAGATATCATAAATTCTACCAAAATTACTTCAAATCTATCGGAAACACAAACCAGTGAATTCTATAAAATATTCCTTAATTCAATTGCTATAATTGTAAGAAAATTTGATGGAATTGTGGTCAAAAATATTGGGGATGCATTATTATTCTATTTCCCAGTAATTCATTCTGAACAAGAATCCACTTTGAAAAAATGCCTTGATTGTTGTATTACAATTGGAGAATCACATGACGATATTTCATTTCAACTAAAACAACAAAAACTTCCTGTGTTTGACTATAGAATCAGTGCAACTTATGGTATTGTAAGGATTGCCAAAACTTCTACATCATCTGTAAATGATATTTTTGGAACCACTGTAAACCGATGTGCAAAAATCAATCGTGAAGCTCCACCTAACGGCTTTGTCATCGGCCAAGATTTCTATAATAATGCCAAAGTTTTCGATGAGTTTGCTTTTGAAAAAATTAAAACCGACATATCTGTTGAACACGGATATGAGAGTTTTATAGTAACACGCAAAAAAACCAAGAACTAGATTAGTTCCGTTGATTTCACTTTAGTCGAGATATCATAAGATTCTTCTACATTGGACACAAATATTTTCCCATCGCCTTTTTCTCCCGTATGTGCAGTTTCTATTATCGCTGATACTACTTTTTGTACCATGGAATCATGAACTACAGTAACTATGACATCCGTTGAATTAAATTCAATTTTATGCCCTCCTATCTCTGGTCTCTCTCCTGCACCCTGCCCTAAAGATTGAATCAAAGTTACTCCTCCAACTCCCGCGTTAGAAATTGCATTTACAACTTTTTTAGACATTTCACTTTGAACAATAGCCTCAATCCGCTTCATAACTGATTTCAGAATATATGTGATTTAAAAAGATACTTTCAATTATCATCATTATAGTAATCAAAACTCAAAATCAGAATTGAAGTTTATGCCAAGTTTATATGAAAACTAAATTTCTAATAATATGTGAATTATTTTCTCGTATTTTCATTACTTGGTTTATTTTCTTATTTTCCATTCACTTATGCTGAAAATTACATTGTGGACATCCCATTTGGAGCATATAATCCAGAATTAAACACTCCTGCAAAAGTATGGTTTGATCCACCTCGAATCTTCATAACAGTTGGGGATTCAATTACATGGTATAATGATGACAAAGAAGGTCATACTGTAACAAGCGGTGAGAGCTCTGGCCGATTTGGTTGGATGAGTGATAATTTTGGAACTCCTGACGGATATTTTGATAGTGGGCGATTTATGCCAGGTGAGTCTTGGTCATTTCAATTTGAAGAATCTGGAACATTTTCATATTTCTGTGTAATTCATCCTTGGATGGAAGGGATTGTAATTGTCGAAAATAAAATACCTGACTATCCTCACGATGCAACAGGAAGCAAACTAGACTTTCCATTGTTAATGTATACTCCTGATAAAGATATAGAAGTTAATTTGACTTGGGATCCACCAGTTATTAAGACTCATGAAAAAATTCAATTTGTTTATCAATTTTATGATCCACAAACTAATTCCAATCTTGCAAAAATGAAATACACATTCATAATTTTTCAAAATGGAAAAGAAATTTTTCGTGATGAAGGATTAAATCAAATTGGTGGTGATTATAGAAATTTTGTATTTGATAATGATGGGTCTATCATAATTCGAATAGAGGGAATAGAATCATCATCAATTTTATCTGAAGAAAGTGTCACCGTAGCAGGTCAGATTGAACACAAAAGTGCAAGAACTGTAGACTTTACAACTGTTGTATACGAAAACTCAGAAAAATTAATTCATGAAGACTATCATATAAAACCTGCTCAAAGACTAGAGTTTTATTATGAGTTGGCAATAATTTTCATCCTAGTTCCAGCTGCCCTATTTGCTTACGTCATCTATTGGTTAAAGAAGAAACCAAATACTAAATTGGGCAAGTCTGGTGCTGTTTAAATCTAAAATAATAAAAAGAAATTAAAATGATTGAACTAATCTTAATCGATTAGTTCAGTCCAACCTTTGACGAAGACTGAATTCTTGTAGAGTGGAACTGGTTGTCCAACAGTAAAGTCCATTGGT
>PFFZ01000009.1:7102-8193 GCA_002781805.1 Nitrosopumilales archaeon CG15_BIG_FIL_POST_REV_8_21_14_020_37_12 | reverse complement strand
ATCTCAAGTGAGGTTTTTATGGATCCAAACAGGTACACATACCAATGAAGACTATAGCTATAGGCTCTCTCTTCGTATTACTCGCTATTGTAGCTGGAGTAACCGCAACAACTCCTGCATTTGCAGATCATGCAACTGCAAGTGTCGATGTTGCAAAAGGTTCTTCAGTTCCAGGATGTGAGACAACAAACGAATGCTACATTCCACATGAGGTAACTATTGACGTTGGCGGCGAAGTCACATGGAACAATGTTGACTCTGCAGCACACACTGTAACATCTGGAAACGCAGTTGATGGACCAGATGGTCTATTTGATAGCAGTTTGTTTATGGCAGGTGCTACATTCTCAGTCAAATTTGATGACTATGCACCAGGAGAATATGACTACTTTTGCATGGTTCACCCATGGATGGAAGGAATTGTCGTAGTTCAAGAAGCAGGTGCAGAAGGACCAGAGGATGAACACGGAGATGAAACGATGCACATGGGAGATGCAGCAGCAACAGGAATGTTGTCTGACGGCACCAAGGTTTCAGTTTGGGCTTCCACACCAACATCTGGTGAAATGATGGAGATCAATATTGAATTCGAAGATGCCGAGCATGTCAATCATGACATCAGAGTCACACAAAATGGCAACACAGTACTAGATGATATGGGCGCACATCATCACGATGGGAAAGGGACACATATGACACAGGCTCTTAGCTCATCTGATCCAGTAGACATCACCATCACCTTCCAAGGTTATGGAATAAATGATCCAAAGACTGGACCAATTGGTGAACAGGTAGTATTTTCTAAAGTTGTTCCTGAATTTGGAACAATTGCAATGATGATACTTGCTGTTGCAATCATAAGCATCGTAGCAGTTACTGCAAAATCTAGAGTAATTCCAAGATTTTAGGAATTTTCTCTTTCTATTTTCTTTTTACTAGAGACACAACAGCCAAGATTATTGCTGCACCCGCAATTGAAAGACCAAAAACTGCAAAGTCGTATGCCGCACCAGAATCAGACTTTATTTCAGTGTCTGAACCAGATTTAATTGACAACACATCTCTTTGTAATTCAGAAATTGCGTTCTTTA
>PFFZ01000009.1:5748-7046 GCA_002781805.1 Nitrosopumilales archaeon CG15_BIG_FIL_POST_REV_8_21_14_020_37_12 | reverse complement strand
ACCCCGTTAATTTCTCCTTGCAACAGTATAGAGATTGAACCAACTTTGGTTGGAATTACATGGGAGAAATAGTGTCCAGGTCTTGGATCAGAACCAATATCTAGCACTTTAGTAACTCCGCCGAATTTTGCAGTAGCTTGCAAGTTTTTAAATGCATTAATTATTCCCGTTTTAACGCCAGGATTTTCTCCAGGCTCACTAATATGAAAAACAAAATCATTTCTATATCCCACAATAGGTGGCTCTATTCCCCAACCAACTTCAATCTCGTACTGTTCAACCTCAACTGTAGTATGAGCAAAAGCTTGTGAAGTGACTCCTGTAAAAATTAATACAAATAAAGCAAAAATTAGTACTTTCACTAAAATCATCTAGTTAAAACACATTATTATCTTTACGTGATTTGGTACAATTATCGAACAAAATGTAAATTGTTTAAATTAAGAGTTGTGAAAATCATCATATGAAAAAATTTCTACTTGTATTTGTTTTAACTTTTACAGTAGGTGTCATTCCTTATGCTACGGCCCATCCATTCACACTGGATACAAATCCAAATTCATCACTTAATGCCCCCATAGGAATAACTCAAGTATCAGTGGTTTTTTCAGAGCCGATAGAATTAGATTTTAGCTCAATTAAGATTTACGACAGTAATGGTGAACAAATTGACAACAGAGATTCAAAGTATTTCATGGGCGAGTCGTCACTTGTTGTTACAACACCGCCGCTAAAAGAGGGAGTGTATACTGGAACAACCAAGGTTCTCTCAAAAGTAGATGGCCACCTAGTTGATGGTGCCTTTATTTTTGCAGTGGGTGACATCAAACTGGATGTCAACAATGCTGCTGAAAAATCAATTACAGAGATATTGTTCTTTCCAGAAGCAGGATCCAGATTTCCGGGACTTGTCGGACAAACAATTGTTCTTGGAGCAGTCATTGCATCATTACTGGTTTGGGGAACACAAAATAAAGAACTCATAAGAAAAGAAATTGAAAAAATAGATACCGTTCACCATGGACGATTCATGTCAATTACCGGAATAGGTTTGGTGTTGGTATTTGCTTCAAATATCATAATGTTGACAGTACAAACTTTGAGATTGGAGACATCAGTCATTGATGTTATTCAGACAACATTTGGTACGACTTGGCTTGTAAGAATGACAATCACGGCGATACTTCTTGGAGTTTGGTTTTGGATGGATAAAAAGAGGTACATAACAAAGTGGAATCACATTCCAATGCTTGTTTTGTCACTTGCACTTATTGGAACATCAACTATGATTGGACATG
>PFFZ01000009.1:5130-5739 GCA_002781805.1 Nitrosopumilales archaeon CG15_BIG_FIL_POST_REV_8_21_14_020_37_12 | reverse complement strand
GTGGCCAGACATCAGCAGTTGTTTTGGATTATGTACACAATCTTGTTGCAGCAATATGGATTGGAGGAATAATTTATTTTGTTTTCGCATTGTTGCCTACATTTTCAAGATTAGAGAAAGCAAAGATGGAAAAGATGTCACTAGTAATGATTCCAAGGTTCTCAATCGTATTTATAATATCACTGGGAATTGTAATTATTTCAGGACCAACCCTAATGTGGCTTTTAGAAAGCGATGTTGGAGCAATTACAGAATCAACTTATGGAAAATTAATCATTGCAAAGATTGCAATCGCATCCATAATGGTAGGGTTGGGAGGCTTCTTCCAATTCAAAGTTCAAAGAGGTGGAGAGAATGCCCTGATGCTAAAATCAGAATTTTCAATACACAAGAGACTGAAAAAATCACTTAAGGTAGATGCAGGATTGGGAATTATTTTGCTGGGAGTGGTTGCATTATTGGCAAATGGAACTCTACCTGGAGGGGAGATTCAAAAAGTTGAAGCCCAAGACACAATTTATGGTTTTAGAGCAATCGAATATTCAGAGAATGTTAGATTTGACATATGGATATCACCGTTTTCTAGTGGTTCAAATTCCATTGTTGTAA
>PFFZ01000009.1:0-5116 GCA_002781805.1 Nitrosopumilales archaeon CG15_BIG_FIL_POST_REV_8_21_14_020_37_12 | reverse complement strand
CAGAGTAATCCACTATACGATTTGGATGAATTAAAAGTAAAAATCTCGAATCCTCAAAAAAATATCTCACCAATTGAAGTTCCTGTCGAACTAGCAGAAAGCGAAGACGGATCTGAAGTATTCTCTGGAGAAACAACGTTTGGATTTTCTGGCAAATGGCAGATGGAGGTTGAAGCACAAAGAACAGATAATGCAAATGAACTGGTTTTGCTTGATCTTTTGGTAAAACCGAAACTAAAAGATCTTGATGTAAACATTATAGAGTATGAATTGCCTGAAACAGCAAAGCCACTTTATCCATTATACGATGGAAAAAATTCAATTTGGATAAGTGATCCATCATCTCCAAGAATCTGGAAATTTGATTTAGAAACAAAGCAGTTTGAGTCATTTTCATTTGAAGGTATGACCACAATGATCCTTACAATGGACAATGAGGGAAAGATATGGTTTACAGATACTCCAGCAAATCAAATTGGATATATAGATCCAAAAACAAACGCGATCTCAACAATAAGCATACCAAAGATTCAACCAGTCATATCAAAAAATACGGCCACATTCATACAATCAGACTTTGAGGGAAACATTTGGACTGCAATAATTAACAAAGATGTAATTCTCAAGTATGATCAGGCAAACGGTACATTTGAAGAAATTCGTCTTCCTGAAAAGGAATCACTTCCATTTGCATTATCAATTGATTCAGATGGAAAAATATGGTTTACAGAATCAGCCAAAGGCAGAATTGGATATATCGATCCGCATGACAACAGCGTCAAGGAATTTGCTCCAGATGTACCACTAAAGGCACCTGAAGCATTGCTTTTTGATGACAGTGGAAATTTATGGATTGCAGAACATAGTGGTGCGGCAATTGTAAGATTTAATCCGGTTTTAGAAACATTTGAGAGAATCATTGTGCCCAACCAAGAGTCACTACCATATGGAATGTCGCTTGACAGATATGGGAATGTGTGGTTTGCACAACATGTTGTAGATAGTATTGGAGCATATGATCCAGACAATGATGAATTGATTGAAATTCCTATTCCAACTGTAACATCATTTTCACAATTTACTACATCAGACAATAACGACAATGTTTGGTTTGTTGAACAGCAAGGAAACAAGTTGGCAACTATAGAACTTGTCGAGATTCCAATATCTCAAACTATAGTTGCACCAGAAAGTATAGAATTGAAATATACAGAGATTGCATCACCATTAATAGCGATGGGAATCATTGCAACATCGTTATTTTTTGTCAAAAATATCAGAGATAAAAGAAGGATGAATGCTCTTATCATGTCTTGAGAATGCCTAGAGATTTTATTCCAATCGTACATACAAAAATCCCAGTAGACAGCAAAACAATAGTTCCTGCAGGAGTGATATCAAAAATATATGAAACAAAAATTCCAACTACGACTGAAAAAATTGAAAATGCCATAGAAAGCATCGTTGTTTGTTTGAACCCTTTGCCATACATTATTGCAGTGACGTTGGGTATTACAAACAAGGCAGAAATAAGCAAAACACCCACCAGTTGAATTGAAGTAACGACTGTCAATCCTGCCATGAAAATAAGCAGATAGTTTATCTTTTCAACAGATATGCCGCTAACTTTGGCTTGTTCCTCATTAAATGTAGAATAAAGAAATTGCCTGTAAAGCACCAAAATCACAATCAGGATTATTCCAGTCAATCCCAAAATCATTATAGTATCATTTACACCGACAAGTAAGATACTGCCAAAAAGAAAACTAAAGATATCAACAGTAAATCCGCCAGATATTCCAATAATTACAAGACCAACAGCTATTCCAGATGACAAAAGAACTGCAACAGACGCATCACCTGAAACATTGAATCTATCTTTAATTCGCGTAATAATTAACGCGCTAACTAAAGATACACCGTATGCTGTCCAGAGCGGATAAACTCCGGCCATAAGACCCAGAGCTATACCACCAAATGAAGAATGTGCAATGGCATCTCCAAACAGAGAATATCTTCTTAGAACAAGAAAGAGTCCTACTACTGAGCATAGAATTGCAATAGCAATGCCTGAAATTAGTGCTCTTTGCATGAAACCAAATGAAAGAATTTCAAGGGACATGTCAGTGGTGATGCATGTGTTCCTGCATTGATGCTTCTGAGTATTGTTTTACAAGCTCGTCATTGTCAAAAAAATCATCAGATTCGCCATGAAAGAACAAAGTTTGATTCAGACACGCGACATGATTGGCAAGTTTGTTTACAGCATCAAGATCATGAGATGACCAAATTATTGTGATTTTTTGTTTTGAATTTAATTCCTTCAAAATGCTATAGAATAGTTCGATGCTATGCTGATCAATTCCAGTTACGGGTTCATCAAGGATCAAAAGTTTTGGGTTGTTTACCAGAGCTTTTGCAATGAACACGCGTTGCTGTTGTCCTACTGAGAGCTCACCGATCCTTCTGTTTCCCAGTTCATGAATCCAAAGTTGCTGAAGTATTTCATCAATTTTCTTTTCATGAGATTTTTTTCTCAGTCCCATGTTAACTACATCATTTACAGTTGCTGGAAAATTTTTTTCAAAAATAGGTTTTTGTGGAACATATCCAATTAATTTTAGATATTCTTTGGATTTTTGAATGTCTTTTCCAAAAAATTTGATGGTACCTTTGTATTTTGTATTTAAGCCAAGTATTGAAGCAAACAACGTGGATTTGCCTGCGCCATTAGGACCAATTATGCCTAAAAAATCACCTTCACTTACAGAAAAACTTACATCGTCAAGCGCTTTTACACCTGGATACTCTACAGTAAGATGTTCAATTTCAACGACTTTCAACATAATGCCTCCTTTAGGTTGTTAAGATTTTCAGTCATTCTTGAAATATAATCTCCGTCATCTCCAATTTCAATTGGGGATAGAACCAGAACTCTCCCATTAATTGCATTTGATATTATTTCGGCAGTTCTAGGATCAGCAGTTTCCTCAGTAAAAATTATTTTTAAGTCAAGTTCTTTGGCAGTATTAATCACATCTTCTAAAGTTCTTGCAGTCGGCTCTGCATGTGGATTATTTGAGGGAATTATTGTGTGTTGGTTTAAGCCATATTCTTGTGAGAAATAAGAAAATGCATCATGAAATGCAATAAAATCACGTGAGCAACTAGAAAGTTCATTGCGGATCTTTGTATCAAGTAAATCCAGTTCATTTTTGTAATTTTCTGCATTTAGTTGATAGAATTTATCATTTTGAGGATCATGTTTGGAAAATGCATCTGCAATATTTTGAACTTGTATTTTTGCTAGAACTGGATTTAGCCATATATGAGGATCGCCTGAGGTATGGGAGTGATTTGATGAGTCTTCATGTGAGTCGATCATATCTGTTTTAATTCCAGTACTTGTATCAATTATGTTTCCATGAAAATTTATTTCAGATAAATGCCCAACCCAACTTTCAAACCCAAGACCATTAATCACAATCAAATCTGCTTTTTGCATTCTTTGGACATCTTGTATGGTGGGTTCCCAATCATGCGGCTCTACACCCATAGGAACAAGAAGAATGACATCCACTTTGTCCTGTCCAACTTTTTGTGCAAATTCATACAAAGGGTAAAATGATGTCATAACCTGAAGATCCGAGTTTGCAGTATTCTGCTGGATTTTAGAGTCAGAGGCATACACTACAAAAGAGACAAGCGGGACAACAATCACAATAGCTATAATTGCCAAATTAGTATTATTCACACATCAACTTGATTGTTATTATTAATAAGTGTACAAAAAGTTAATAATTTTAATTGTTAAACTTATAAGATAATTAATAACATTACTGACATGCCAATAGTTTCCATTTCATTAAATGACGAGATACTGGCCGAGCTTGACAGACTACAAACATCCATGGGATTTTCGGGTAGATCAGAGGCAATAAGAGCAGGCATCAGATCATTTGTCTCTGAGGAAAAACAGAAATCAGATTTATCAGGAAACATTCACGCAATTTTGTTGGTTGTACATAATGATGAATTTGATCATATTGTATCTGGAATTACTCATAACTTTGAAGATTTGATTACAACACATCTTCACAGTAAGATTGACAAAGAAAAATGCATGGAATTGTTTGTGATTGATGGCGACGCTGAAAAGGTATCCAGAATGACAAGAGACTTTCAAATAAACAAAAATATGGATACTGTAAAACTAGTTGCTCTTTAGATATTTGTTTTGAAAACAAAAGAGTTTTGTTTTGTCATAAATATTACCGCAATGATAGACAATGCAAGCATAAGCATGATAATTGAACCAAATTCTGGTGCAACCACAAATCCAAACTCAGTCTCTTGACCGGTGTTTCTGATATTCTCAAAACGAATTATTGTCGGGCCTGTCTCTTCCTCACCAAACTCATACTGTTTAAAATCACCCCCGACCTGTGCTGTTCCAGTAGATCTATGAATTTCATTTCCATTTTGGACAATTACAAATGTATAATCAGAACTACGCATTGGTTCCCCAGTCTTACCATCTCTAATTGTGAAGATAAAATTTGTCTTTACTCCAGGTTGGATCTCGGCGGGAGCCCATGACAGATCGATTTGAAAGTCTTCACTTTTGGTAAATGCAGTCAACGGAAATCCAGGTTCATCGCTGGCAGATAATGTAAAGATCATTTTTTCAGGTAATGGTTGATCAGATTTTTTTATCTGGTTCTTTAGAAAGTTTAGATGATCTTGTAACAAAACAAAGTGAACTATTCGTTCATCTTCTTCAGTATAGTCATCAATCGTAACTGAGGCCTTGAACAAATCAATACCGTTTACCTTACCAGTATAGCTAGGATACAAAAATTCGCCAAATTGTTTTGGAAAATGTACTTCTTCGTGAATTACAGGAATGTGAGACATCTGCTTTTCAGTCCAGTCAAATGCCATCTCAAATGAAACCTCTTTGGATATTGGGTCATATTGGAACTGTGAAATTTTATCAAAATAAGACTTTAATCTGAATTTTACATCATTTCCCTCTGAATCTTTTTGTATATGTTCAGTTGTTTCGACGATGCTCAAGTCAGCATTGTAAACTCCTGAATCTTCAATTATGTTT
>PFFZ01000020.1:352-6584 GCA_002781805.1 Nitrosopumilales archaeon CG15_BIG_FIL_POST_REV_8_21_14_020_37_12 | reverse complement strand
ACCCTCTATTTTTCCAATCTTTTCAATCACTACAGAGTGCAAGGCCTCCAAGTTTTCAGCATATACCTTTACAATAATGTCAAATCTACCTGTAACCTCAGAAATAGATACGACTTCAGGAGTTTCCATTAGTTTTTTATGGATTGAATCTTTGAATTTGGGATCACGATTAACACCAACTGATGCCTTTACACCAATTCCAAGTAAAGAGTCATCAATTACAACAGTAAATTTTTTGATTAGTTTCTTTTTCATCAACCTCTTGATTCTGCTGTACAAAACAGATGCATTGATTCCAAGCTTCTTAGATAAGGCAGGAACTGAAATTGAACCATCCTTGGTCAATTCAAAAAGTAATTTCATATCTAGATCGTCAAATCTATGCAATGTGCTCAAAAGTCGAGTTTGCGATTTAATAAATGTAGATTTAGATGAGTTTTTGCTGTGTATTTACAAAATTTTCTTCCAAAAGATGAAATTTTTTAAAATTATACAGAAATGAGAAAGACATATCTCTAAACGATTTTAAGTAGGCTGTCTAGAAAACCTTCGTAATGATTAATGAGGCTCAGCTAGCTGACATGATAAAAGCCGCCAAAGAGGCTACAAAGGCACGAAAATTTAAACAGTCAATAGAAATGATTGTTGTCTTCAAAGATATCGATGTCAAGAAAGGCTTTGCACTTAATGAAGTAGTTCAACTTCCAAAAACTAGCTCACCTGCAACAGTTTGTGTTATGGCCACAGGAGATATGGGACAAAAAGCCAAACAGGCAAAAGCAGATTCCGTTATTGGTACAAGCGAGCTAGACAAGTTTGCAACAAACAAAAGAGAATCTAGAAAATTCATTAACAAATATGATTTCTTCTTAGCAGACACTCAAGTCATGCCAGTTGTTGGTAAGACTCTAGGACAGCTTTTGGGACCAAGAGGAAAAATGCCAACCCCAGTTCCATTCAATGCGCCAATTGAATCATTCTTACAAAGATTTAGATCATCAATAAAAGTCAGAGCAAGAGCAACATTGGGAATGTCTTGCAAAATTGGCGATGAGTCAATGGATGACAAGGATCTAGCAATTAATGCACATGCAGTTCTAAATGCAGTCGAAAAGAAGCTGCCAAACGGGGAAAAAAACATCAAAAGAGTCATGATAAAGACCACAATGGGAAAGGTAATCAAACAAGTAGAAGAGGTCAAGAAGAAACATGCATGAGAATAGAACAGAGTATCCAAAAAGAAAAACCCAAATGTATCAGCAACTACAAGAGCTGCCAAAGAAATACAAAGTAATTGCACTTGTCAAGATGGACAAGGTCAGATCATCTCAGATCCTCCCATTACGAAAAGCACTAAAAGACGACGTACAATTTGTCAGCATCAAGGACAAGGTGGCTCAAAAAGCACTCGAAACACTAGATGTTCCAGGTATCAAAGACATTGCAGATGAATTAACAGGTCAATGTCTTTTCATGTTTACTAATATGTCACCATTCAAGCTAAATGTATTATTAGCAAAAAACAAAATCATGATGGCAGCAAGAGGTGGCGATATCGCAAGTATTGACATCATAGTGCCAGCTAAAAATACTGGAATTGCCCCAGGACCAATGCTTACAGAATTTAAAGAGGCTGGAATTCCAACAAAAATTGATCAAGGTACAATTTGGATTTCAAAGGACACCACACCGGTTAAGAAAGGAGAGGCCATAAATGAAAAGTTGGCAGTGCTGCTTGGAAAATTAGATATCAAACCTGTTGAGGCAGGAATTTCACTATATGCAGCATTGGAAGAGGGATTCAAGTATGCAGAACAGGAGATGGTCATAGATGTTGAAAAGATCAGAAACGAGTTTGGCCAAGCACACCAAGAAGCATTATCACTATCCATAGAGGCAGCATATGTCACACCAGAAAATATCAAACTGATTTTAGGCAAAGCAGCACAATCTGCGCGTTCAGTTTCAATAGAATCAGGATTCATGACTGATGAGACAAAAGAGAGCATATTACAAAAGGCAGATGCCCAGGCAAGAGCAGTTGCAAGCCAGGCAAAAGACTACACTCCTGCCTAGTCCAAAGTTCCTTTGGACCTTGGAAGATTCCAATTATACTTTATTGCAACCAGCCTTAATGTTGTAGTAATTATTATTCCAGAAATTGTTGCAGAATACAACTCTCCTCCAAAATACAAAATAAAGAAAAAGACCACTATCCCAACAAAGCTTGCAGAAGCATAGAACTCTTTAACAAATACTATTGGAACTTGATTCACAAACACATCTCGAAGAATCCCCCCACCCACTGCAGTCAACATTCCGGCCAACAATATTGCAAGAAAATTTAATCCAACTATATGATATGCAAAGGTAGATCCAATTATTGCAAATACTCCAAGTCCTATTGCGTCAAATTTCAAAAATAAATCCCAATGTTTTTTGAGATGAGAGTAGAGAAAGAAGATTACAACTCCAGATGCAACCGTTATTACAACATAAGCAGGATCAGATAATGAATTTGGAAACTGCCCCAAAACAACATCCCTGATTGTTCCTCCAGCAACACCAGTCAAAGTTGCAAGAATTAGGATGCCAACAATATCAGATTTATTCTCTATTGCTTTGAATGCACCAGTAACAGCAAATGCCATGGTTCCAAATAGATCTAAGAAATAGATGAAAACAGTGGAAGGAATGGAGAAATCAACCAATTACAGAAAAGACAAAAGAATTGCTAATTAACGTTGATGTAAAAAAAGATCAAAATTAAATTGAAAAAAGAAAAGTTGTCTAGCCAAATAGAGAAGATAATCCTTCCATGGCTGCTTCTTCTGATTTGCCTGCGTCGGCTGGTGCTTCTTCTTTCTTTGCTTCACCTGCTGGTGCTGCGGCTGCTGGTGCGGCTGCGGCAACTGCTACTGGAGCGGCTTTAATTGCCTCTTCGATGTTAACGTCGGCCAAAGCAGCTACCAATGCTTTTACTTGTGCGTCATTAACTTCAGCGCCAGATGCTTTTACAACTGAGCTGATGTTGGCTTCATTGACTTCCTTTTGTAGCTTGTGAAGTAGTAAAGCAGCATAAACATATTCCATTGTATCGAGAATTTCTTAGGGCATAATATAAAACTATGGAGAAATCACGCCTAGAAATCTAAAAATTTAGTTTAAGATTCTCAAGCTTCGGCAAACAGAATAAAGGGTTCTTTTGAGATTTTTGTCAGTTAGTGTATCCATCCTGTGTTTTAAAACACGTTTTGCCTCATCACGTTCAGGACCCGGTGTCAGAGACAATACATTATTGATCAGCTCAGGTAATGATTCACGAATCCATCCATCAAGCATTGCATAAACTTTTGGAGGAATAAGATCACATTTGTCTTTGTCTAAATCCAACACATCTGCAAAATTCTCATGTTCAACTCGGTACACTAAGGCCAAGACCACATTATCTGGAGTAGGATGTTCAAGTATCTCAATTGACCTTTCGCCCGTTTTGCCCTGAGATATTTTATTTTTCAGACCAACAGGATTTACAATCACCCCATTTACTCCAACTTTACGTCCATCAATTCCAGTTACGACGCCAAAAATAAAATCATTATACTCGCCATTTTTTTTAATAGAGAAAACATGAACACCTTCCTTCAGAGTCGGCTTTTTACCAAACATGATCATAATGAATAACCAGTGTATTTATTGGTATCAAATAAGATATACTGCCTCCAATTATCCATTGTTAACGTAAGATCTAAAAAGAAGAGTTTTTTTGAATTAATTGCTCCTAAAACAGATATCTAAAAATCAGAGAAACAAACTCTGAAACTATACAATTTTTTAATGCCACCACTTGAAGTAAGTTGGATTTAGTTGAAGATGAAAATTATCATTGGCATCATCATCATAGCGGTAGCAATGATAACATATGGTACATTTGTTTATGAGATGAAAAAGCTGCCAATTGATTATGAGACAATATCAGAACACGAGGGGCAAGACAGGATTTTAAAAGAAATTGGAGGAAATCTTTCAGAACCATTTTGGATTAGAGAAACACACATACAAAAAACAATAGACGTTCAAGGAGACATCTTAGAAATAAAATCTACAGTAACAGGAATAGACTCTGCAACAAATAGCATAATCTTTGATAGTGAAGATAGTTTTTTTGTAGATAGAGTCACCAGGAAACATCATGAAACCGACGATTACTTTACATTCCCTCCAAATGTACAAAAACAAAACTATGAGTTCTTTCATCCCATGATATTTACAAAAACTACATTTGTCTTTGAGAAGACAAGAGATGTCGATGGACTAAAAGTATATGACTTTACATGTAAATACAACAGAACAGACGTCTCCGCTGCATTTCCTCAATTTCCATCACAGACAATACTTTCTGATGGAACATGCTCAGTATCAGTTGAACCAACAACTGGAATGATAGTATCTTTTTCAAAGGAATGGGACGATTACTTTGAAAATGACGGCATACGTGGAGAACAAGTCGAGTTTGGAGGAAAACGCACAACGGAATACTCAGAGACAATACTGACTGACAATGCCAAGTCTACAAAAGCACTCTATTACCTGCTTGACATAGCGTTTCCAATATTGATTTTATTTATCGGTATTTCGATATTGATTGTCACCATACTGTTTACAAAAACGGTACGTCAAAAGGAGATAATAATAAAAGCACAAAAAGAACTGCTCAAAAAAGAAAGGCTCTCTGCAATAGGCGAGATCACTGCAAAACTGTCCCACAATCTAAGAAACTCCCTAAGTTCGATAATAATGTCATCAGAGATAATGCAGATGAAATTAGAAAAGAAAGAAGATCCAAAGATAGAGAAATACCTTCCAAGAATCAATGAGGCCACATCCAGAATAATTCACCAGATGAACCAGGTACTAGGATTTGTAAAGACAATGCCCCTGGATATGAAACTCATATCACTTGAAACATTATTGACTGATGCCATACGGCATACTAACATCCCTCAAGGAATTACCATAACAACCCCAAAAAATGATTATTCGCTCATGGCAGACAAGGTTCAACTCTCAGTGGCATTTGGGAACATCTTGTCAAATGCAGTGGATGCAATTGGGAAAAAGGGAGAGATCATCATTCGAGCAAAGGCAGAAAACGATTCTTTGATAATAGAATTTGAAAATTCTGGAGCAGAAATTCCAAAAGAGGATATGGAGCAAATATTTGAGCCGTTGTTCACCACAAAACCCCAAGGGACAGGACTTGGCTTATCAAGTGTTAAAGATGTGATACGCGCACACGGTGGAAAAATATCAGTAACATCTCCACCAACCATATTCAAGATTACACTTCCGCTAGATACATCACATAAAGAATAAGATTTCATTTCAAAAGCCTTGCACAGAAAAAAAAGAGAAGCCTAGTTGCTTTCAATAATAAACACAACGTTGGCGCTTGTGCTCACATCTTGATCAGATGAGAATATCGGAGTCGGTCCTCTAGAATCTGACTTGACAAATGAGGGTGAATCATACATCGTAACAGGCATGTAGAACTCATCCAAAGACACTAGCTTTACTCCAGCTATTTTGTGATCCAATGGAGCTAGTGCTTTTTCTGCTTTGGCCTTTGCATTGAGTATTGCCTTTTCAAGCAGATCATCTTGTAGTTTCTGTTGGGTCGTAGGAGATAGCGAAAAATAAACGCTGTCTACTCTGTTAACACCCGCATTTACCGCATTGTCAATAATCCCGGCTACTCTATCTAACTTGTCAGTTTGAACTGTCACAACATTGGATACTCTGTATCCAATAAGCTCCTGAGTCCATCGCCCAGATTCTTTGTCCTCATAGGAATCATAGACAGGATAGATGTTAAACGAGGATGTACCAATCTCAGAATCAGTAATTCCTGCCGCTTTGATTGCGGTGATTGCCTCATTCATCAACACAGAGTTGGAATCAAGTGCCTCTTTTGCTGTTTTTTCCTGAGTTTCCACACCAAAGTTGATGTTGAGCTGATCTGGATTGACAGACATGGTAGCCATGCCACTTACAGAGATTGTTTTTTCTCTTGATGGAAATGGCGTAATTTCTTGAGCATCTACATTTTGAGCAACGGAAAGAACACTCATAGTAATAGATACTACAAGTACTGCAATCATTGCTGCAATGAGATTTGTTTTCATTGTAATGATTAGGAATGTTTGAAAGATAAGGTTTGATTAAAACATAA
>PFFZ01000020.1:0-259 GCA_002781805.1 Nitrosopumilales archaeon CG15_BIG_FIL_POST_REV_8_21_14_020_37_12 | reverse complement strand
AAAAAGAAATAACAATTTTATTTTTCGTTCTGACGGTTACGTTCATTTCGATGTCTTCCGCATTGTTTAACGGGTTCACGAACTGGGATGACCGGGTTCATGTTTTGGAAAATTCTCAAATTCGCTCGCTGGGTTGGGAGAACATCAAAACCATTTTCACCAGCACGGTGATTCAGGGTTACATTCCGTTAACCATTCTTTCTTTCGCCATTGAGCATAATTTTTCCAGACATCCATTTGTTTTTCATCTCGATAATTT